>JAKAZP010000208.1 GCA_021815905.1 Pseudomonadota bacterium
GCCAGAGCATCGGCATCTTCTTGACCAGATACGCGGCGATCAACACCGCCGGCGGTCCGCCGAGTGCGAACCCGAGCGCGACCGGAGCGCTGTAGCGGCGGGTGCGCACGAAGCGCACGCCCCCGATCGGCATGAGAAACGCGCACGAGCCCATCATGATGGGAAACGCCGCGCGCGGATCGAGGCCGAGGAGGCTCAGCATGACGAGGCAGGGCGCGTACAGCCCGATGCCGAGCGTCATGAGCGCCCCGAGGAGCAGGTTTCCGCCGACCGCGAGCAGGAACGGCATTCCCGAGAGGCCGAGGGCGTGGCCGCCTGAGGGCATCCACTTCAAGTTGGTCGCGACGAACAGCAGCGCCGCGACCGCGAGCGCGGATCCCATGCCCACCTGGACGGCCCGCCGGGGCATGCGCCCGACCATGCCGGCGCCGAGCCAGGCGCCGAGGATCGACGCTCCGATCATGCTGATCAGCAGCCGCGGCTCGACCGTGATGGCCGCGATGAAGATCAGCGCCTCGGTGAGGGTCGGCAGCGCATGGCCGACGTTGAGGGTGCCGGGAATCCGCTCATCGGGAATGCGGCGCGTGAACTTGAGGACCGCCGTGCTGGTCGCGAAGGAGCCGATCCCGAGGGTGTCGAAGAAGTTGGTGCCGAAGCCCACGGCGAGATCGAGGAGCCGCGGGCGAGCGCCATCGCCGTCCGTTTCGCCCGCGCGGGGCGCGTCGTCCGGCGTCCCGGGTGCGGGCGCCGTCGCGCTTCCCAGGTGCCGCTCGAGCGCGGGCCAGCGCCAGACGTACCACAGCGCGAGGGCGGCGAGCGCGCCGAGCAGCGCGCGCGTCACCACTCCGGCGGGGGGCGTGAGCCAGGCGATGAGCGCCAGGATCGAGACGACGAGGGCGGCGAGCGCCAGATGCAGCCGCGCGCTCATGCACCCTCCCGTGGATGCGAGAGACTCACCCCGTCCTCAGCTCGAGCTCTTGGTCATGCGCCCGCATATCGTATACGCTCAGCCCCCCCTTGCAAGGCAACTCACGCGCGGAGCTCGCCATGGCGTCGCCCGAATCTCCCCTTCCCTGTACCTGGGCCGGAGTCTTCCCGGCGGTCACCACTCAGTTCGACGCCGATCTCGCCCTCGACATTCCCGCGACGCAGGCGGTGCAGGCCGCCCTCATCGACGAGGGCGTGCACGGGCTCATCGTGCTCGGCACCTGCGGCGAGAACAACTCCCTCACCGCCGAGGAGAAGCGCGCAGTGCTCGGCGCGGCGGTGCGAGCCGCGGGCGGCCGGGTGCCGGTGATCGCCGGGGTCTCGGAGCTCACGACCGCGGCGGCGACGGCCTTCGCGCGCGATGCCGAGGCGATCGGGGCGAGCGGACTCATGGCGCTGCCGGCGATGGTCTACGTGCCGACCCCGGCGGAGCTCGAGTGGCACTTCCGCGCCATCGCCCGCTCGACGCGCCTGCCGATCATGCTGTACAACAACCCGCCCGCCTACCGCACCGCCATCGACCTCGAGACGCTCGGCCGTCTCGCGGAGGTGCCCAACATCGTCGCGGTCAAGGAGTCCTCGCCCGACACGAGGCGGTTCACCGATCTGCTGAACGCCTTCGGCGAGCGTTTCGTGCTGTTCGCCGGGCTCGACGATGTCGCCTTCGAGGGTCTCACCCTCGGCGCCCGCGGCTGGGTGTCGGGACTCACCAGCGCCTTCCCGCGCGAATCGCTCGCTCTTTACCAGGCGCTGCGCTCGGGAGACCTGGTGCGGGCTCGCGCGATCTATCGCTGGTTCATGCCGCTGCTGCATCTCGATGCGGGGCACGATCTGGTGCAGGCCATCAAGCTCGCCGAGCACATGATGGGACGCGCGGGCGAGCGGGTGAGGCCGCCGCGGCTGCCGCTCGCGGGCGCGCGCCGCGAGGAGGTGACGCGGCTCGTCGAGCGCGCGGCGGCGACCCGGGGTCAGATCCACCGTTGAGGCGAGGAGGCTCGCGATGAAACGACCGCACGGCGCGCTCTGGGTGCTTACCCTGCTGCCGGCTTTGCTGCCGCTCGCGACCCGCGCCGCGACGCGGCCGATCCGCCTCGCCGATTTTCGCGCACTGGTTCGTATCGAGTCGCCGCGATTCTCGCCCGATGGGAAACGGATCGCCTTCGTGACGCTCCGTCCGGACTTCGTGCACGACCGGTACGATGCGACCTTGCGGGTGATCGATGCCGCGGGCGGCCGCGCGCACGCCCTGGTGCGCGGCATGCGCGACCTGCACATGCCCCGCTGGTCGCCCGACGGGCGCACCATCGCCTTCATCGCCAGGGTCGGCCGCCGCAAGGATCAGATGTACTCCGTGCCCGCATCGGGCGGCACGCCGGTCGAGCTCGGCGAGGCGCCGAATGGCGTCGAGCAGCTTGCCTGGAGCCCCGACGGCGCGCGGATCGCCTACGTCACGCCGGATGATTCTCCGATCACCGCGAAGGATCGGCGCACGCATCACGATCTGTTCGTCATTCACGACGACGATTACCTGAGCGACAAGCCGCCCGTGCCCTCGCACATCTGGCTGCTCTCGCTCGCGAGCGGCAGGGCGCGCGAGCTCACTCACGGCGCGAGCAGCGTGCTCGAGACCGCCCCCCCGATCGGCGGCGGCGTGTCCACGCCTTCGTGGTCGGCCGATGGCCGCTGGATCGCGTACATCCGGCAGGCCGATGCGGACGACGCCGACTCCGACCGCACCCGCACCGTCGTCGTCGACGTCGCGAGCGGGGCGCAGCATCCGATCACCGCGCATCGCAGTTACGAGTACGACGCGCGCTTCGCGCCGCGAGGCGAGACGATCGCGTTCCTGTATCCGCACGGGCCGGGGCCGGTCAGTGACATGGATTTCTTCGTCGGCTCGCCCGCGGGAGGCGCCGCGCGCGATGTGAGCGCGGATCTCGACCGCAATCTCCTCGGCTGCTGCGGGGCGAGCGAGGACAATTTCGCGTGGCTGCCGGACGCTCGGGCGCTCATCGCCGTGGCGGACGATGGGGTCCGCAGCCGGCTCTACCTGCAGCCGCTCCAGGGCAGGGGGCGCGCGCTCGACCTCGGCGCGCTGAACCCCCTCGGGGTGAGCGCATCGGGCGACGGGGCGCTCGCGGTGGTGGCCGACAACGCGACCGAGGCGCCGGAGCTTTACCTGCTGCGAACGCCCGACAGCCATCCGGTGCGCCTGACTCATCTGAACCGGGCGTTCGACGGCTACGCCTATCCGCGCAGCGTGGAGGTGCGCTGGCGCGCCCCGGACGGCACGCCGGATGACGGCATTCTGACCTATCCCGGCGGCTATCGGCCCGGGAAGCGTTATCCACTCGTCGTCTACAGCCACGGCGGACCCGAGGCCGCCTCCACGGAGGACTTCGACGGCGGGGAGATCGGGCCGCTCAGGGATCTCCTCGCCGCGCAGGGAATGCTCGTGTTCGAGCCCAACTATCGCGGCAGCGACAATCTCGGCAACGCGCACGAGCACGCGATCTTCGGGGATCCCGGCAAGGGTCCCGACAGCGACGTGATCTCCGGCATCCGCATGCTGGAAGGGCGGGGCCTGGTCGATGCCGCGCGCATCGCGGCGGTCGGACACTCCTACGGCGGCTACATGACCGGATGGCTGATCTCGCACCAGCATTTCTGGCGCTGCGCGGTGGTCGCCGACGGCGCCGTCGACTGGACCGAGGAGTACGAGCTCGCGGGCGCGGGTAATCTCGCCTGGACCCGCGACTCCCTCGGCGGCAGCCCCTGGGACGCGCGCAGCGCGAAGCTCTACCGGACCGGCTCGCCCATCACCTACGCGGGGGACATCACGACACCGACGCTCATCCTCTCGGGCACGGACGACACCGTGGTCCCGATCACCGAGTCGTTCGCGCTCTATCACGCGCTCGCGAGCCGGCACGTGCCGGTCGAGTTCATCGGCATCCCGGGCGCCCATCACATGCCGCAGGATCCGGTGCACCGGGAGCTGTACTACCGGGCGATCGACCGCTGGGTGCAGTCGCATCTTCGGTCGAAGTGATCCCCGGCACGTCCTCCAAGCGAGCGAGGTGGACTCTGCATGGCGACCTGGATCGCGCTCCTGCGCGGCATCAATGTTCTCGGCCGCAACCGGGTCTCGATGGAGGCGCTGAGCGCCGCCCTCGAGCGCGGCGGCCTCGCACGCGTGCGGACCTACATCCAGAGCGGCAATGTCGTGTTCGACTGCATCGGCGGATCGCGCGCGGCGCTCGCGCAGCGCATCGCGCGGGCGGTCTCGGACGGGCACGGCTTCCTGCCGCGCGTGGTGGTGCTGAGCGCGGGCGATCTCGAGCGCGCCGCGCGGCGAAATCCGTTTCCGGCCGCCGAGGCGCTGCCGAAGTCGCTGCACCTGTATTTTCTGGCGGCTGCGGCCCGCGGCGTGGACCTCGACCCCCTGCACCGGGTGAGCCGCGGCTCGGAGGCCTTCGAGCTGCGCGGCCGGGTGCTCTACCTGCACACCCCGGAAGGCTTCGCCGACTCGAAGGTCCCCGGCCGGATCGAGCGCGCGCTCGGCGTCGAGGCCACGGCGCGCAACTGGCGCACCGTCACGCAGCTCATCGCGCTCGCGCGCGGCGGCGCAGGCTGAGGGCGGGCGACGAGGACATTCACGCGGCCAACTCGTTGACCCGGTTCAGCGCTTCACGGGCGAGCGCGAACGCTTGCTCGGGTATTTGCTTTCACGCGTGAGTCCCCGTCGTCCGGAGAAGAGGCGTTCGAGGCGGTTCCGGCGGCTCAGGGACCCGGACGGGCCCCTGAGCGCAAGCGGTCAGTGGCCGTCGCCCCCGCCCGAGCCGTCGCCGCCCGCGCCGTGCGCGATCGCCTGCACGAAGTTCCAGCCGTTCGGCGTGCCGACGCCGGTCGCCGGATCCCAGCCGGGACCGGCTTGCAGCGTGGAATCAACCCCGAAGGTGAGCACGAACCAGCGCGTCGTGAACGGGCTGTTGTAGAGCGCGCTGTAGAAGGTCGCCTGTCCCTGAAGCGGCAGCGCCAGATCCCAGGAGGAGAGCTTCTGGGTGCCGTTGGAATCCGTCAGCTCTCCGGTCACGTTGTTGCGGGAATCGGCCGCGCGCACGTCCATGATCGCGTTCGGCGGCAGCCGGTAGAGGTACGGCGCGGCGTCCCCGAGGTTGTGCCCT
>JAKAZP010000209.1 GCA_021815905.1 Pseudomonadota bacterium
ATTCCGGTGCTCTCGCTCACCGGGTATTTCGACCGGGGCGAGGCCGGAGCGCTGCACTATTTCATCGGGCACTACCGTTACGATCGCACCGCCGACCAGAAGCTCCTCATCGGACCGTACGACGCGAGCGCGATGCGCACCGGCCGCGCGCTGCCCGTGGTCGGCGGATACCGCACCGATCCCGCCGCGGTCGTGGATCTTCGCACCCTGCAGTTCGAGTGGTTCTCGTACGTGCTCCTCAACAGCAACGCGCCGCCGCTGCTCGCCGGTCGCGTCAACTTCCAGCTGATGGGGACCAACACCTGGAGGCACGCTTCGAGCCTCGCCGACATGTCGAGCGGGAAGTCGAGGCTGTTCCTGGTGCCTGATCCCGACGGCGGCTCGAACCGGCTGTCCTGGCGTCAGTCGAGGACGCGCGCATCGGTCACGCTCACCGTCGATCTGGCGCGGCACTCGCGCGCGCCGAAGACCTCGCGGCAGATCCTCTCCGGCCGCGTGCCGCTCAGACACGGACTCGCGTTCGTGAGCGAGCCGCTGCCGGTGCCGCTCGGAATCGCCGGAAGCTTCTCGGGAGTGCTGCGACTCGTGAGCAACAAGGCCGACTTCGATCTGTCGCTGTCGCTTTACGAGCTGTTGCCCGACGGGCGCTACCTGCGGCTGTTCGCTCCCGCCGAGGCCTTCCGGGCGAGCTATGCGCGCGCTCCCCACGAGCGGCATCTGCTGCGCCCCGGCGGCTTCGAATGGCTTCCGTTCGAGGGCGAGCGCCTGACCGCCGTGCAGCTCGTGCCGGGCTCGAGACTCGTGCTGGTGCTGCGCGTCAACGACCGGCCCGGCGAGCAGATCAACTACGGCACCGGGGGCAGCGTGAGTGCCGCCGGAGCGTGGGCCGGCCGCGTGCCGCTCAGGCTGCGCCTGCTCGCCGGAAGCTACATCGACCTGCCGCTCGCGCGCGAGCATCCGGCGCGGCCGAAAGCGGCCCCGCCGCCGCGCTGCGCCGCCGGCAGCGGCGCGCCGACACCCAACGCCGTCGCGCTCAGGCCCGCTCCGGGCGGGCCGGATCTGCCCGCGCGTCCCGCGCCCGGGCCGGGGGACTGTGCGCCGGGATCTCCCGCGTATAGCATTCCGGTCATGATCCGGGTCATCGATTCGCACACGGCCGGGGAGCCCACGCGGCTCGTGCTCGAGGGAGGCCCCGAGCTCGGTGAGGGACCGCTCAGCGAGCGGCTCGAGCGCTTCCGCGTCCGGTTCGATCGCTATCGGCGCGCCATCGTCAACGAGCCGCGCGGCTCGGACGCGCTGGTCGGCGCGTTGCTCTGCCGCCCGCATCGGGCGGATTGTCAGCTCGGGGTCATCTTCTTCAACAACGTCGGCTATCTCGGCATGTGCGGCCACGGCACCATCGGACTCATCGCCTCGCTCGCGCACGCCGGGCGCTGCGAGCCGGGGAGGCTGCGGATCGACACGCCGGTCGGGCCCGTGGACGCGCATCTGCATGCCGACGGGCGCGTCGACGTGACGAACGTGAGGAGCTTTCGCAAGGCGAAGGCGCTCGCGGTCGAGCTGCCCGGCGCCGGCCCGATCGAGGGCGATGTGGCCTGGGGGGGCAACTGGTTCTTTCTCGCCGAGCCGCGGTCGCTCGACATTCATCTGCGCAATCTCGAGCCGCTCACCGCGTTCGCGAAAGCCCTGCGGCTGGCGGTCAACGGGCAGGGCCAGGCGCAGGTCGATCACGTCGAGCTCTTCGGCCCCGCCACCGTGCCCGGAGCGCGCAGCCGCAACTTCGTGCTCTGCCCGGGCGGGGCCTACGATCGCTCGCCTTGCGGCACCGGCACGAGCGCGAAGCTCGCGTGCCTCGCGGCCGACGGCAAGCTCGCCGAGGGCGAGCCGTGGGTCCAGGAAAGCCTGATCGGCAGCACCTTCACCGCACGCTACCGCTGGCACGACCGCGATCGCGGCGAGATCGTGCCGACCATCACCGGCACCGCTCACGTGACCTCCGAGGCGCTCCTCACGCTCGATCCCGAGGATCCGTTCTGCTGGGGTATCGGCGGCATCGAGCCGATTGATTGAGACGCCCGGCACTCGATGCCCTCGAGCCTCGAGCCCGAGGCTCGAGCCTGCACGAGCCTGCACGAGCCTCGAGCCCGGCCGGGTACGCCCCTGCGCTATGCTTGAGGCATGCGCGGCATCATCATTCCGGTCACTCCCTTTCAGCAGAATTGCTCCGTCGTCTGGGACGAGCGCAGCGGCCGCGCCGCCGTGATCGATCCGGGGGGAGATCTCGAGCGAGTGCTCGGTGAGGTCGAAGGCCACCATCTCACCCTGGAGAAGATTCTGCTGACGCACGCGCATCTCGATCACTGCGCCGCGACCGCGACGCTCGCGAGAGCGAAACGACTTCCGATCGAGGGACCGCACAGGGACGACCGGTTCTGGATCGAGGCTCTGCCGCAGGCGGCCGCGCAGTTCGGCTTCCCGCCCGCCGAGACGTTCGAGCCCGATCGCTGGCTCGAGCACGGAGATCGGGTCACGGTGGGCGAGGAGACGCTCGAAGTGCTGCACTGTCCGGGGCATACGCCCGGCCACGTGGTGTTCTTTCATCGCGGCGCGCGCTGCGCCTGGGTGGGCGATGTGATCTTTGCGGGCTCGATCGGGCGCACGGACTTTCCCCGGGGCGACCACGAGACGCTCATCCGGTCGATCCGCGAGCGGCTGTTCCCGCTCGGCGACGACGTGCGCTTCGTGCCGGGGCACGGGCCGATGTCGAGCTTCGGCGCCGAGCGCCGAACCAACCCCTTCGTGGCCGACCGGCTGTTCGCCGCGGCGGGCGCCTCATGAACGGCGCCGAGCTGCTGGTGGCCGCCCTGGAAAACGAAGGGGTGAGGCAGATTTTCGGCGTGCCCGGGGAGGAGAATCTCGATGTGGTCGAGGCGCTGCGCCGCTCGGGCGTGGAGCTGGTGCTGACGCGACACGAGCAGGCTGCCGCCTTCATGGCCGCGACCCACGGCCGGCTGACCGGCCGGGCGGGAGTTTGCCTGACCACGCTCGGCCCGGGCGCGCTCAACCTCACCACGGGTGCCGCCTATGCCGAGCTCGGCGCCATGCCCATGGTCATGATCACCGGGCAGAAGGGAGTCCTGAGCCGCAAGCAGGCGCGGTTCCAGGTGGTCGACATCGTCTCGACGATGAGGCCGCTGACGAAGATGGCGCAGCAGATCGTGAGCACGGCGACCATCCCGTCGATGGTGCGCGATGCGTTCCGCGTCGCACAGCAGGAGCGGCCCGGCCCCGTGCACCTCGAGCTGCCCGAGGATATCGCCGCCGAGCCCGCCGCGACCACGGCGCTCGTGCCGCCGCACGAGACCATCGCGCCGGTCGCGCAGGCGGCCGCGCTCGATGCGGCCGCGCAGCTCATCCTGCGCGCCGAGCGCCCCCTGGTGATGCTCGGGGCGGCGGCGAGCCGACCCCGGCTCCCCGGGGCGCTGTCGGATTTCATGCGACGCGTTCAGATCCCGTTCTTCAACACCCAGATGGGCAAGGGCTCGGTCGCCGGCGGCTCCGGGCTCTACATGGGCACCGCCGCGCTCTCGGAGCGCGACTACGTGCATCGGGCCATCGATCGTGCCGATCTCATCGTCTCGATCGGGCACGACACGGTCGAGAAACCGCCGTTCATCATGGGTCCGCGCGGACCGAAGGTGCTGCACGTCGGCTATCTGCCCGCGACCGTCGAGGAGGTGTATTTCCCGCACGCGGAGCTGATCGGCGACATCGGCCCGAGTCTGTCGCTCCTCGCGGAGCGCCTGGAAGGGAAGCTGCCGCGCGCCGGTGCGCTGCTGCCGCTGCGCGATGAGATCCTCGCGCGCATCGGCGAGCGCGCCGGGGAGAGCCGGTTCCCCCCGACCCCGCAGCGCATCGTGCACGATGTGCGGCGGGCGATGCCCGAGGACGGCATCGTCTGCCTCGACAACGGCATGTACAAGATCTGGTTCGCGCGCAACTACCGCACGCGCATCGCCAACACACTGCTGCTCGACAACGCGCTCGCGACCATGGGCGCGGGGCTTCCCTCGGCCATCATGGCCGCGCAACTGCATCCGGGGCGCCGCGTGCTCGCCGTCTGCGGCGACGGCGGCTTCATGATGAACTCGCAGGAGCTCGAGACCGCCGTCCGTCTCGGGGTGAGCCTGGTCGTGCTGATCCTCGAGGACCACGCCTACGGCATGATCCGCTGGAAGCAGGCGGTCGACGGCTTCCCCGACTTCGGCATGCGGTTCGGTAACCCGGACTTCGTGACCTACGCCAGGGCCTATGGGGTGAGCGGTGTCCGGGTGGAGAGCGCCGAGGGGTTGCTGCCGGCTCTCCAGGCGGCGTTCGCCGGCGGCGGCATCCACCTCGTCTCGGTGGCGATCGATTACACGGAAAACATGCGCGTGCTGGTCGAGGAGCTGCGCCGCCGCGATCCCGGGCCCGATTAACGATAAGACGCCGCGCGGCGCGAAATCCTCCAGCACGCCTGCGACTGCCGCGGCGCGTCGATTTTCGCCTCCTCCCATGGTAGGGTTACCACAAGCCAACCTTGCCGACCGGATGAGCTCCGCCCCAGACAAACTCGCCGACGTGACCTCGGGCGCCGAGCTCGCCGCCCGCTATTCCGGGCCGTTGCTCAGTTACTTCCTGCGACGCGTGCGCAATCACGCCCAGGCCGAGGATCTGGTGCAGGAGGTGCTGCTGCGCGTCCTTCGAGCGGGCGAGTCCGAGCGGATCGAGCACCCGGAGAGCTACGTCTTCAAGGTCGCGGCCAATCTGCTGAAGGATCTGCGGCGGCACGAGTCACGGCACCCGGATCTCGCCTCCGGGCCCCTGCGCGAGGATTCCGCCGAGTCGATCGAGGACGCCCTCGTCGAGGAGCGCTCGCCCGAGCGGGTCCTGCTCGGGGAAACCACGCTGGCACAGGTGTTGCAGGCGTTGGGTGAGCTCAATGAGATGACGCGCAACGTGTTCGTTCTCTTTCGCCTCGAGCACATGAAGCAGAAGGACATCGCGGCCCTCTACGGCATCGCGCAAAGCACCGTGGAGAAGCACGTGATGCGGGCCGTGCTGCATCTCGCCCGCAGGTGCGCGACCCCATGAGCGCGCAGGCCGAGCCCGACCGCCTCGAGCAGGCCGCCGC
>JAKAZP010000210.1 GCA_021815905.1 Pseudomonadota bacterium
CGACGCCAAGCACCTGCCGGGATTCGTCCAGCTCGCCGATCAGATCCGAGCCAAGGGCGTGGACTCGATCGCGTGCATGGCGGTCAACGATGTGTTCGTCATGAACGCCTGGGGCAAGGCCTCGGGAGTCGGGGACAAGGTGATGATGCTGGCCGATGGCAATGGCGATTATGCCAAGGCGCTCGGCCTCGAGCTCGACGCCCATGGGTTCGGCATGGGCATGCGCGGGCAGCGGTTCGCGCTCGTCGTCGACGACGGTGTGGTGAGGCACGTGAACGTCGAGGAGCCGGGACAGTTCAAGGTCTCGGCCGCCGATCACGTGCTGTCGCAGCTCTAGGTCTTCCCCCCGCCTTTCAGCAACGCGCCCGAGCCCGGTCAGGAAAGCAGCTTCTCGAGCTCCGGGACGATCTGGAACAGGTCACCGACGAGCCCGACGTCCGCGACCTCGAAGATCGGCGCCTCGCTGTCCTTGTTGATGGCGACGATGGTGCGCGCGTCCTTGATGCCGGTGAGATGCTGGATCGCTCCCGAGATGCCGATCGCGACGTATAGCTCGGGGGCGATGATCTTGCCGGTCTGCCCGACCTGCAGCTCATTCGGCGCATAGCCGGCATCGACCGCGGCACGGGACGCCCCGACCGCGGCGCCGAGCTTGTCGGCGAGCTGATAGAGGATCTTGAACGCCTCGGCGCTCCCCAAGGCCCGTCCCCCGGAGACCACGCGCCCCGCGGTCTGAAGATCCGGGCGGTCGCTCCTGGCGGCGGACACCGAGACGAAGCGCGTGTGCGAGGGGATGTCCGCCGTGACGACGGCCTTCTCGACCGGCGCCGAGCCTCCCTCGGGGGCGCCCTGGAAGGAGGCCGTGCGCACCGTGCCGATCACCTTCGCGCCGGGCTCCGTTTCCACCGTGACGATGGCGTTGCCGGCGTAAATCGGGCGGCGGAAGCGCGTGGCGCTCTCGACGGCCATGATGTCGCTGATCTGGGGCGCATCGAGCAGCGCCGCGACGCGCGGCATCAGATCCTTGCCGAAGGTGGTCGAGGGTCCCAGCACGTGTCCGAACGGGCCGGCGAGGGCGGCGATCTGCGGAGCGAGCACCGCGGCGAGCAGGTGCGCATTCGCGGGATGCTCCACGGCGAGCACGCGCGCGACCCCGTTGATCGCGGCCGCCTGGCGGGCGAGGGCGGCGGTGTCGGCGGCGAACACCGCGAGGGTGATCTCTCCCTCCGGGATCGCGCTCGCGCAAGTCACGCACTTGGCGGTGGCCGGGTTCAGCTGCCTGCCGTCGTGCTCGGCGACGATCAGAATGCGGTGACTCATGACTACAGGACGCCTTTCTTCTTCAGGGTGTCGATGAGCTCGGCGGCGTCCTTGACCTTGACTCCCTTCTGCCGCTGAGGCGGAGGCTCGAAGCGCAGCAGCTTCAGGCGCTGGCGCTGCTCGATGCCGAGTCCATCCAGGGTGAGCGACTCGAGCGGCTTCTTCTTCGCCTTCATGATGTCGGGGAGCTTCACGTAGCGCGGCTCGTTGAGGCGCAGATCCGTCGTGATGACCGCCGGCAGATCCACCTCGATTGTCTCGAGCCCGGCGTCGACCTCGCGGGTCACGCGTGCCTTCTCCCCCTCGAGCTGCAACTTCGAGGCGAAGGTCGCCTGGGGCCGGTTCCAGAGCGCCGCCAGCATCTGCCCGGTCTGGCTGTTGTCGTCGTCGATCGCCTGCTTGCCGAGGATGACGAGCAGGGGCTGCTCGCGCTCGGCGAGCTTCAGCAGCGCCCGCGCCGCGACCAGCGGCTCGACGGGCCCGTCCGCCACCACGTGCAGCGCGCGATCGGCTCCCATGGCGAGACAGCTTCGGAGCTGCGGCTGGCAGTCGGCGGGGCCCACGGTCGCGACCACCACTTCCTCCGCGGCGCCCCGCTCCTTGATCCGCAGCGCCTCCTCGAGCGCGATCTCGTCGAAGGGGTTGACGCTCATCTTGACCCCCTCGGTCATCACGCCGCTGCCGTCGGGCTTGACGCGAATGCGCACGTTGTAGTCCACGACGCGCTTGATGCCGACCAGTATGCGTTTCATCGAGCCCCTCGGCAGCCTAGAATCCCGGCTCAACTATAGCAGAGGTCCGCGCGGGCGCCGTGCACAGGCTGGAACGAGGTTCGGGGGCGGTGAATGCCGCGGGAGGCGTCGGCGGATGCTCGCTCTGACACTGCGGCGCGTCGCCGCCATCGTCCCGACGCTGCTCGTTCTCGTCACGGTGTCGTTCTTCATCGTGCGCCTCGCTCCCGGGGGACCGTTCGATGATCCGAGCGCGCTGCCGCCACAGGTGCGAGCGAATCTCGACCGGCTCTACGGCCTCGATCGGCCGGTCGCGGCGCAGTATCTCAACTACCTGCGCGGCCTCGCGCACGGGGATTTCGGGCCCTCGTACAAGCTGCGCGACGAGAGCGTCGGCGCCCTGATCGGGCAGGGCCTGCCGATCAGCGCCGCCGTCGGAGTCGCGGCGCTGCTGCTCGCCGTCATCGGCGGCGTGCCCCTCGGAATCTGGGCGGCGCTGCGCCGCGGCAGCTTCGCCGACTACGCGGTCACCGCCCTCGCCACGGTCGCGATCGCGCTGCCGAGCTTCGTCACCGCGCCGGTTCTCGCGCTCGTGTTTGGTCTGACGCTGCGCTGGCTGCCGGTCGCCGGCTGGCAGCAGGGCGATCCGGCCTATCTCGTCCTGCCGGCGCTGACCCTCGCCCTGCCGGTGGGTGCCGCGATCGCGCGATTGATGCGCGGGAGCCTGCTCGAGGTGCTCGGCGCGAGCTTCGTGCGCACCGCCCGGGCGAGGGGACTCGGGCGATGGCGCGTGCTCGTGAATCACGCGCTGCGTCCGGCACTGTTGCCGGTGGTGAGCTATCTCGGTCCCGCCGCCACCTACGTCATCACCGGATCGCTCGTCGTCGAGACGGTGTTCGAGCTGCCGGGCACCGGGCGTTACCTGGTGCAGGGCGCGCTCGATCGCGACTACACGCTGGTCATGGGGATGATCATCGTCTACGGCGCGCTGACGCTCCTCATGAACCTGCTCGCCGATCTCCTTTATGGTTGGCTCGATCCGCGGGTGCGGCATGAGTGATCCGGTGGCGTTCGAGGCGCAATCGAGGGGCCTCGCCGCGCGCACTCGGCGGCTGCGGAGCAACGGGCCGGCGATGGCGGCGGCGGCGCTGCTCGCGCTCCTTGCCGTGCTCGCGGTGTGGGGACCTGACCTGAGTCCTTACTCCTACGACGCCCTCGACTGGCGACACTTGGGCGTGGCCCCGGGCCTGACCGCCTCGCACTGGCTCGGCACCGATCCCCTCGGGCGCGACCTCTACGTGCGCACGCTCTACGGGCTGCGCCTCTCGCTCCTGATCGGCGTGGCCTCGACCGCCGTGAGCGCCGGGATCGGTGTCGCCTGGGGAGCGATCGCGGGCTTCGCCGGCGGCCGCACCGACGGCTGGATGATGCGCCTCGTCGACGTGCTCTACTCGCTCCCGTACCTGTTCGTCGTGCTCATCCTCGCGACCGTGTTCGGCCGCGGCAGCGTGCCGATGCTGCTGCTGGCGATCGGCGCGGTCGGCTGGCTCGGCATGGCCCGCGTCGTTCGCGGGCAGACGCTCGCCTTGAAGCGCCGCGAGTTCATCGAGGCGGCGCGCGCCCTCGGCTGCGGCACCCCGGGGATTCTACTGAGGCACATCGTGCCGAATCTCGCCGGCACGGTCGCCGTCTACGCCACGCTGACCGTGCCCGAGATGATCACGTTCGAGAGCTTCCTGAGCTTCCTCGGGCTCGGCGTGCAGGAGCCGCTCGCGAGCCTCGGGAGCCTGATCAACGAAGGCGCACGCGAGATGCTGTCGGCCCCCTGGATGCTGCTCGTGCCCGCCGGCGTGCTCATCGTGCTGCTCCTGTGTTTCAACATCCTGGGCGATGCCCTCCGCGATGCGCTCGATGCCGCCGCCCCGTGAGCGCTCGGCGGCCGGCGCCCGCGAGCCGCGGCCCCTCGCCGGCGGCGAGCACGCCGGCCCGGTGCTGTGCCTCGAGCGGTTGAGCGTCACCTTCGCGCGCGCCGGCGGCGGCGTGCCGGCGGTGAGCGAGGTCTCGCTCCAGGTGGGCCGCGGCGAGTGCCTCGGAGTCGTCGGCGAATCCGGCGCGGGCAAGAGTCAGACGTTCCTCGCGGCGCTGGGACTGCTGCCGCGCAACGCGCACGTGCAGGGCCGCGCCCGGCTCGGGGCCGAGGAGCTGATCGGCCGGCCGGAGGCCGAGCTCGATCGCATCCGCGGCGCGCGCGTCGGCCTCATCTTTCAGGATCCGATGACCTCGCTCACGCCCCACCTGCGAGTGGGACGGCAGATCGCCGAGCCGATCGTGCGCCACACCGGCGCGAGCTGGCGCGAGGCGCGCCGCCGCGCGCTCGGGCTCCTCGAGCGGACACACGTCACCGACGCCCCGAGGAGGTTGCGTCAGTATCCGCACGAGCTCTCCGGCGGCATGCGCCAGCGGGTGATGATCGCGATCGCGCTCGCCTGCGAGCCGGAGCTGTTGATCGCCGACGAGCCGACCACCGCCCTCGATGTCACGATCCAGGCCCAGATCCTGTCGCTGCTCGCGGAGTTGAAGCGCGAGCGGGGAATGGCGATGGTGCTCGTGACGCACGACTTCGGCGCCGTGGCGGGTCTTGCGGACCGTGTGGCCGTCATGCGCGCCGGCCGCATCGTCGAGTCCGGCTCGTGCGCCGAGGTCATCCGGCGGCCGCGCGAGCCTTACACGCGCGAGCTCCTGGCCGCGCTCGCGGACCGGCCCCTCGGGCATCACGAGGAGGGCGTCCCCGTTGGCTGCGCGCCCGGAGCGCCGCCCGGGGAGGCGACGCTCGCCGTCTCGAATCTCGGCGTGAGCTTCCGGGTGGGCGGCGGCTTTGCCCGCGCCGTCCGGCTGCGCGCGCTCGATGAGGTGAGCTTCGAGCTTCGCGCGGGCAGGGCGCTCGGTGTCGTCGGGGAGTCGGGCAGCGGCAAATCGACGCTCGCGCGCGCGATCCTCGCGCTGATCCGCCCGAGCGCGGGCGCCGTGACGTGGCGCGGCGCGCGGCTCTCCGCGCTGCCGGCGCGCAAGCTCCGGGCGATCCGCCGGGAGCTGCAGATCGTGTTCCAGGACCCGCTCGCG
>JAKAZP010000211.1:0-2080 GCA_021815905.1 Pseudomonadota bacterium
GTACACCCCGCGGGTCGTGCCCGCGTAGAGCAGGCCGCTCCGCACCGGATCGGCGCGCACGACCAGCACCTGATGCTCCGAAGGCAGGCCCCGGTCGATCTCGGTCCAGGTCCTGCCGTAATCGTGCGTGCGGAAGATGTGCGGCGCGTAGTCATCCTGGCGCTGATCGTCGACGGACACGTAGGCGCTCGCCGGATCGAGCGCGGACGCATCGACCGAGGTCACCTTCTCCCAGGGCCTGAGCGTGGGCGGCGTCACATTGCGCCAGTGCGCGCCGTCATCGCGCGTGAGCTCGACCAGGCCGCTGTCGCTGCCGACCCAGATGATGCCGGCCGAATGCGGCGACGGCGAGATCGCGCTGATCACCCCGAAGCCGCAGGCGCGCGCGCGCTCGCCCTCGACGTTGCCGTTGCAGCCGCGGGTGCCGGGTATCCCTCCCGTGAGATCCGGAGAGATGACTTTCCAGGTCCTGCCGAGATCGCGCGAGCGGAACAGCACCTGCGCGCCGAGCAGGAGCGCGTGGGGCCGGGTCGGGGTGAAGACGAGCGGCGTCACCCAGCCGTAGCGGTACTTGACGGTGTTCGGCCGGGCGCCATAGCTCGCCACCGGCCACGGCGAGACGTTCGCCACCTGGCCGGTGGACGCGTCCCAGCGCGACACACGCCCGCCCAGGCCGCTGCCGAAGACGAGGCTCGGATCATCGGGATCCGGCACCATGTAGTCCCGCTCATCGCCGCCGACGGGGTGCCAGTCGCGCACCGTGAGCGCGCCGTAGTCGCTGCGCGTCGCCGCGCCGACGCTCCCCGAGTCCTGCTGGCCGCTGTAGATCCAGTACGGAAAGCGGTCGTCGGCCGCGACGTGATAGAACTGGCCGGTCGGCTGGTTGTACCAGCTGCTCCAGCTGCGCCCCCCGTCGAGGGAGACCACCGTGCCCTGATCGGACGCGGTGATCCAGTGATTCGGATGCAGCGGGTTGATCCAGAAGAAGTGATAGTCATCGCCCCCCGGGGCGCCCTTGATGATGTGCCAGGTCCTGCCGCCATCGCTCGAGCGCTTGATCGACTGGCCGACCGAGTACACGACCTCGGGATTGCGGGGATCGACGGTGAGGCGCGAGAAATACCAGCTCCCGAAGAAGCGTCCATCGTCGTTCACGCGCTGCCACGAATTGCCGCCGTCATCCGAGCGCCAGAGGCCGCCCTCGGTCTTCGAGGCCACGGTCGCGTAGATGCGGATGCCCGCGGACGTGTTCGTCACCGCGAGCCCGACGCGCCCGAGCGGCCCCGACGGCCAGCCCTTGCCCGCGAGGCGCGTTCAGCACGTCCCATCGTCCGTCGAGCGATAAAGACCGCTGCCCGGGCCCCCGTGCGGCTCGAAGTAATCGAGCCAGGGGCGCCCCCGCATCTGCCACGCGGCGGCGTACAGGATGTTGGGGTTGGCCGGATCGGCGCCGAGGTCGACCACGCCGGTGTCGTCGTTGATCGCGAGCACGTGCTGCCAGGTCTTGCCGCCGTCGCTCGAGCGGTAGATGCCGCGCTGAGAATTCGGGCCGAAGAGATGCCCGAGCGCGGCGACCAGCACCACCTCGGAATTGCGCGGATCGACCCAGATGCGGCCGATGTGGCGCGTGGCCGCGAGCCCGAGCGGCTTCCAGGTGCGCCCGCCGTCGGTCGACTTGAAGACCCCCCCGCCCGAGAGCACGTCGTACCGCGGCGCAACCTGTCCGGTGCCGACGTAGATGACGTTGGGATCCGAGGGTGCGACGGCGATCGCGCCGATCGAGGGTGGGAGCGATTTGCCGATGGAGTGCCAGGTTCTCCCGGCGTCGACCGTCTTCCACATGCCCCCGCCGGCGGCTCCGAAGTAGAACGTGTTCGGCTCCTGAGGAACGCCGACGGCCATCGTGGCCCAGCCGCCGCGGAAGGGTCCGATGAGCCGCCACCGAAGCTGCGAGTAGTCCGCGCTCGCCACCGGGCCGTTCAGCACCGGAATGCTCGAGCGGGCCGCGGGAAACGGCACCTGCGCGCCCTGCTCGAGCGGCTTCGCCTCGGCGCCCACGAGGGCAAGCAGACCCGCGGCG
>JAKAZP010000211.1:2090-5159 GCA_021815905.1 Pseudomonadota bacterium
TGTTTTGCGGTCATTCGTCGAGCCTCAAGGCGTAAAGCCGCCGACCTTACCGCATTCGCCCGGCTCCTGTCGCTCATCGGGCGGCGGGCGGTGCCCGGCGCGCGCCGCATGGCGTGCTTGCCGAATCGGCGGCGCTGAAGGATGATCGGTCGAGGTCGAAGGAGGCCGCGCATGTCAAAGTCGGTTCAACTGCGCGTGAACGGCAAGGCCGTGAGCGCCGAGGCAAGTCCCGACACCCCGCTCGTGAGCTTCCTGCGGGAGCATCTGCGGCTCACGGGCACTCACGTCGGCTGTGACACGGCAAGCTGCGGCGCCTGCACGGTGCTCATCGACGACCGGGCCGTGAAGAGCTGCAACGTGCTCCTCGGCCAGCTCGAGGGGAGCGAGATCACCACCATCGAGGGCATCACGCCGGCCGATGGGACGCTGCACCCCATGCAGGCCGCGTTCAAGGCCTGTCACGGGCTGCAGTGCGGGTTCTGCACCCCCGGCATGATCATGAGCGCCGTCGATCTCCTCGCGCGCGACGCGCACGCCGGCGAGGAGCAGGTCCGCGAGGGCCTCTCGGGCAACTTCTGCCGCTGCACGGGCTATCAGAACATCGTTCGGGCGGTGCTGCAGAGCGGGTCTCGCGGCGACGGTCACGCCGCGGGCGCGCCGGCCGGGCAGTCCACGGCCGCGCACGCGCCTTTCATCGGCCGCCCGGTCGAGCGGCGGGAAGACTATCGCTTCGTGACCGGCAGCGGCTCGTACACCGACGACATCGTCCTGCCGCGGCAGACCTACGCCTTTTTCCTGCGCAGCCCGCACGCTCACGCCGCGATCCGCTCGATCGACCCCTCCGCGGCCCGAGCCGCCCCGGGAGTGCTCGGGATCTACACCGCGGCGGATCTCGAGAAGGTCGGCGGACTGCCCTGCGGCTGGCTCATCCACTCGATCGACGGCAGCCCCATGAAGGAGCCCAAGCACCCGGTGCTCGCCGAGGGCAAGGTCCGCTACGTCGGGGATCCGGTGGCGCTCGTGGTCGCCGAATCCGGGCGCGAGGCGAAGGCCGCCGCGGCGCTGATCGAGGTCGACTACGAGGTGCTGCCCGCGGTGGTCGATCCGGCCACGGCCGCCGCCTCGGGCACCGCGGTGCACGAGACGGCGCCCGACAACGTGTGCTTCACCTGGGCGATCGGGGACAAGGCGGCCGTCGATGCCGCCTTCGCGCGCGCCGCGCACGTGACGCGTCTCGCCTTCGTCAACAACCGCCTGATTCCGAACGCCATCGAGCCGCGCGCCGCCAACGCGCAGTACTCGCCGGCGAGCGACTCCTACACGCTCTACCTGACGAGTCAGAACCCGCACGTCGAGCGGCTGCTCATGGCCGCGTTCGTGCTCGGGATCCCCGAGCACAAGCTGCGCGTCATCGCCCCCGACGTCGGCGGCGGCTTCGGCTCGAAGATCTATCTCTACCCCGAGGAGACCGCGCTCGTCTGGGCGAGCCGGCACATTCGCCGGCCGATCAAGTGGACCGCCGAGCGCAACGAGTCCTTCCTCACCGACGCGCACGGACGCGACCACGTCACGACCGCCGAGCTCGCGCTCGATGCCGAGGGACGCTTTCTCGCCCTCCGGGCCGACACCACGGCCAACATGGGCGCGTATCTTTCGACCTTCGCCTCCTGCATTCCGACCATCCTGCACGCGACGCTGCTCGCCGGCCAATACGCGACGCCCCACATCCACTGTCAGGTGCGGGCGGTATTTACCAACACCGCGCCGGTCGACGCCTACCGCGGCGCCGGACGCCCGGAAGCCACCTACCTTCTCGAGCGCGTGGTCGAGCTCGCCGCGCGCGAGCTCCGGATCGATCCGGCGGAGCTCAGGCGCCGGAACTTCATCCGCGCGTTCCCCTACGCGACGCCGGTCGGTCTCACCTACGACACCGGCGACTATGAGGCGACCCTCGATCGCGCGCTCGAGCTCGCCGACGTGCGCGGGTATGCGGCGCGCAAAGCCGCGAGCGAGCGCCGCGGCCTGCTGCGCGGGATCGGCTACTCCTGTTACATCGAGGCCTGCGGCATCGCTCCCTCGCAGATCGCGGGCGCCCTCGGGGCGCGCGCGGGAATGTTCGAGGCCGGCGAGGTGCGCGTGCATCCGACCGGCAAGGTCACGGTGTTCACCGGCTCCCACAGCCACGGACAGGGCCATGAGACGACCTTTGCCCAGATCGTCGCGGACAAGTTGGGGATCGCCATGGAGGATGTCGAGATCGAGCACGGCGACACCGGCAAGATCCTCTTCGGCATGGGCACCTACGGCTCGCGCTCGCTCGCCGTCGGCGGCAGCGCGATCCTCAAGGCCGCCGACAAGGTGATCGCCAAGGGCCGCAAGATCGCCGCGCACCTGCTCGAGGCGAGCGCGGACGACGTCGAGTTCGTCGCGGGCGAGTTCCGCGTGGCCGGCACCGATCGGCGCAAGAGCTTCGCCGAGGTGGCGCTCGCCGCCTACGTGCCCCACAACTACCCGCTCGAGGAGCTCGAGCCCGGACTCAACGAGAACGCGTTCTACGACCCGCCCAACTTCACCTTCCCCTCCGGCAGCTACGTGTGCGAGGTCGAGATCGATCCCGATACCGGCGCGACGCGCATCGACCGCTTCGTCGCCTGCGATGACTTCGGCAACATCATCAATCCGATGATCGTCGAGGGCCAGGTGCACGGCGGGCTCGCGCAGGGCATCGGCCAGGCGCTGCTCGAGGGCTGCCGCTACAACGAGGACGGACAGCTCCTCACGGGCAGCTTCGTCGACTACACCCTGCCGCGGGCCGATGATCTGCCGCATTTCGTCGTCGAGGCCGTCAAGGGCACCCCGTGCACTCACAACGAGCTCGGGGCCAAGGGCTGCGGCGAGGCGGGCGCCATCGGCTCGCCGCCCGCGGTGATCAACGCGATCGTGGATGCGCTCGCGCCGCTCGGCGTGCGCGACGTGCCGATGCCCGCGACCCCGTACCGCATCTGGCAGACCATCCGCTCGGCCCGCACCTGAGGACAGCGCCATGTCCACGGCCATCGCCTTCCATCG
>JAKAZP010000212.1 GCA_021815905.1 Pseudomonadota bacterium
TCTTCCCAACTCAGCCGGGCGAGCAGCGCCTCGAGCAGCGGCAGGCGCGCGAGGTGCTCGGCGCGGGTCACCCCCTCGAGCCACGGCCCGAGCCAGTCGGCGGCCGTCGCCGCGAGCGCCGCGTCGGCGAGATCGGGCCAGCGGGAGCCGCCTTCGACGCGATTGCGGACGAATGCGACGCGAGCCTGCAGATCCCGCGCTTCCCGCGTCCAGGGCAGCGCGCCGATTCCGAGCTCGAGCAGGCCCTCGAGCATGGCCGCGCGCGCAGCGTCCCGGGGCACTTCCCCGAGCGCGCTCTCCTCGAGAACCAGCGCATCCAGACACACGGTCCGGCGCGCGAGCACCGCCCGCTCGCGCGCGCTCCACGCCACCGACTCGCGCCGCTCGATGCGCTCGGGCAGCATCCGCTCCAGGTCCTCGCGACTCAAGGGCGCCGCGAGACGGATCATCGCCTCGCGCTCGCGGTCCTCGAGATCCACCGCGACGATGAGCTCCTGCCGGGCGAGGCTCTGCGCCTCGCGGAAATACGCCCCGCTGCCGTTGGCGAGCGTGAACCGTCCGTCCTCGCCCGCGCGGCGGCGGCCGATGCGATCCGGATACGCCAGCGCCAGCAGTGCCCCCACGGTGACCGCATCCGCAGGCGCGGCGCTCGGGCTCCCGGCCGTCTTCCCGAGCTGCTGCGCGAGCGCGCGCGAAGTCCGGCGCGCCGAATGCGCGGCGGCGCGCTCGAGCCGAGCCTCCCCGTCCCCTTCGCCCCGGAATGCCTCGAGACGGCTGCGCACATCGGCGTCGCTCGCGCCCGAGCCGGCGCGCAGCAGATCGCGCTCGGCGAGGAGCGCGGCGAGGTCGGCGGCGAGCTCCGTGACGCCGAGCTCGCGTGCGCGCAGCAGCATGTGACCGAGCCTCGGATGCACCGCCAGCCGTGACATCTCGCGCCCGTGCGCCGTGATGCGCCCGCCGCGATCCAGGGCACCGAGCCGCTCGAGCAGCTCGCGGGCGCTCGCGAGCAGGGCCGCCGGCGGCGGGTCGAGCCACTCGAGCTCGGACGCCTCGCGCACGCCCCAGCCCGAGAGCTCGAGCGCGAGCGGCGTGAGATCGGCCTCGGTGATTTCGGGCGCCGTGAAGGGCGCGAGCGTCCGATGCGCGCTCTCGCTCCAGGCGCGATAGCACACCCCCGCCTCCGTTCGGCCCGCCCTTCCCTGACGCTGCTCGGCGGAGGCGCGCGAGATCCGCCGGGTCTCGAGCCGGCTCATGCCGGTGGCGGGATCGAACCGCTGGCGGCGCACCAGACCCGAATCGACCACCACCCGCACGCCCTCGATGGTGAGGCTCGTCTCGGCGATGTTGGTTGCGAGCACCACCCGGCGCGTGCCGCCCGGCCCCGGCATGAGCGCCGCTTCCTGCTCCTCGGAGCCGAGTTCGCCATAAAGCGGCCGAATCGCCGCCTGCGAAGCGACTCCCGAGCTCTCGAGCAGCGAGCGAACGCGCCGGATCTCCCGCGCGCCGGGAAGAAACACCAGCACGTCGCCCTGCTCCTCCTCGAGCGCGCGCCGCACGAGGGCCGCGGCGAGCCGCTCGGCGTCCTCCGTCGCGGCTCGCGCCGCGCCCGTCTGCGGCAGCGGCGGGGCGCTCCTGCCGACGTGACGGGTCTCGACGGGGAACGAGCGTCCCCGGGCCGTCACCACCGGCGCATCCCCGAGCAGCCGCTGGACGCCCGCGGTGTCGAGCGTCGCCGACATGATGAGAATCCGCAGCGCCGGCGTGAGGCTCGCACGCGCATCGAGCGTGAGCGCCAGAGCGAGGTCGGCCTGGAGGCTGCGCTCGTGATACTCGTCGAAAATGACGGCCGCGACACCCTCGAGGGCCGGGTCGGTCTGCAGCATCCGCGTCAGCACGCCCTCGGTGAGCACCTCGATCCGCGTGTCGCGCGAGACGCGCGTGTCCAGTCGCATGCGATAGCCGACCGTACGGCCGACCGGCTCCCCGAGCGTCCGGGCCATGCGCTGCGCCACCGCGCGCGCCGCGAGGCGTCGCGGCTCGAGCATCAGGATGCGCTGGCCCGCCGCCCAGGGCTCCTCCAACAGGGCGAGCGGGACGACGGTGCTCTTGCCCGCCCCGGGGGGCGCGGTGAGGATGACCGACGCGTGCGCGCTGAGCGCCTGGCCGAGCTCCGGCAGCGCCTCGTCGATCGGCAGTCCCGAGGTCCGCGCGCAGCGCATCACTCAGGCACGAACAACACCGTAGGCGAACAGCGCCCATCCGCCGATCAGCGCCAGGCCGCCGAGCGGCGTCACGGCTCCGATGAGCCGCGGCGCCCCGAGCGTGAGCGCGTAGAGACTGCCGCAGAAGAGCACGATCCCCGCCATCACCAGCAGCGCCGACCAGCGCAGCGCCGCGGTCCCGGTCATCCGCAGCGCGAGTCCGATGCCGAGCAGGCCGAGGGCATGGTAGAACTGGTAGCGCACGGCGGTGTCGTAGACGGAGAGCCGCTCCGCGCTCCAGTGCGCCTTCAGCGTGTGCGCGCCGAGCGCCCCGGCGAGGGTGGCGAGCGCGAGCAGCACGCCCGCGGCCGCGAGCACTTTCCTGGCGCCCATGGCTGCCACCCTGCCGGCTCCCCTACGGTTTCTTTGCCGTCTCGTCCGGTCGCATCCCGAAGAGCGGACGGAACAGATCGATCGGCAGCGGAAAGACGATCAGCGAGGACTTGTCGTGCGAGATGTCGGCGAGCGTCTGCAGATACCGCAGCTGCAGCGAGCTCGGCTGCTGCGAGAGCGCCTGCGCCGCGTCGACCAGCGTCTGCGCGGCCTGCCGCTCGCCTTCCGCGTTGATCACCTTCGCCCGCCGGTTGCGCTCGGCCTCGGCTTGGCGCGCCATCGCCCGCACCATGCTCTCGTCGAGGTCCACGTCCTTGAGCTCCACGTTTGCGACCTTGATGCCCCAGGCCTCGGTCGCCTGATCGAGGATGCGCTGGATGTCCGAGTTCAGCTTGTCGCGCTGCGACAGCAGGTCATCGAGCTCGTGCTGGCCGAGCACCGAGCGCAGCGTCGTCTGCGCGACCTGGCTGGTCGCCTCCCAGGCGTTGGCGACCTGGATGATGGCGCGGCCGGCGTCGACGACGCGGAAGTAGACCACCGCATTGACCTTGACCGACACGTTGTCGCGCGTGATCACATCCTGTTTCGGCACGTTGAGCACGATGACGCGCAGATCCACCTTGGTCGCTCTCTGGATCGCCGGCCAGACGACGATCACTCCCGGGCCGCGGATGCCCGTGAAGCGACCGAGGGTGAACATGACGGCCCGCTCGTACTCGTTCAGCACCCTGATCGAGGTGAACAGGAGCAACGCGAGCAGCACGATGACGACGATGATTCCGTAAGGCATGGGAGGTCTCTCCTATAAGCTTCCGACGGGCTCGACCCACACCGTCAGGCCTTCGACCTTCACGATGCGCGCCGCCTGCCCCGTCTTGAGCGGGGCGCTGCTCACCGCGTTCCACAACTCCCCGCCGAGCCGGACGCGTCCCCGGGCGTTGAAATCTTCCGCCGCCTCGACGGTGGCGCCGATCATGGCGCTCTCGCCCGTCGCCTTCGGGCGACGCATGGCGCGAGCGGCAAGATACACGATCCCGAGAATGACGAGGGCGCCGACCGTGGCCATCCCCCCGATCACCGGTAAAGCGACGTGCATGCCTGGAATCCCCGCATCGAACAGAATGAGCGAGCCGACGACGAAGGCGATCAGCCCGCCGATGCCGAGCGAGCCGTACGCCGGAAAGAACAGCTCCGCCGCCATCATGCCCGCGCCCACCACGATGAGCGCCAGGCCGGCGAAATTCGTCGGCAGCAGCTGAAAGGCAAACAGGGCCATGAGCAGCGCCACGACCCCCACCACCCCCGGCAGCACTCCGCCGGGATGATAGCCCTCGAAGAGCAGGCCCCACACGCCGATGAGGAGCAGTCCGTAAGCGATGGTCGGATCGGTGATGACGGCGAGGAGCCGGGTGCGCCAGTCCGGCTTCAGCCACTCGACCCTCACCCCGGCCGTATGCAGCGTCACCGTGGCCCCGCCCATCCGCACCTCGCGGCCATTCAGCTGCGCGAGCAGACTCGACAGGTCCGGCGCGATCAGGTCGACCACGTGCTGCTCGAGCGCATCGTGCGCGGGCAGGCTGGCGGCGCCCCGGACGGCGTCCTCGGCCCAGTCGGCATTTCTGCCGCGCAGCTCGGCGAGCCCCCGGATGTAGGCGATCGAGTCATTGAGGACCTTGAGCTGCTCGGCGCTCATCGGCGCCTGCGGGGGGCGCGCCGACGCGCCCTTCGAGGTCCCCGATGCGCGGTGCGCGGGGGGCGCGGGCTCCGAGCCGCCGATCGACACCGGAGTGGCCGCTCCCAGGTTGGTGGCGGGAGCCATGGCGGCGATGTGGCACGCATACAGAATATAAGTGCCGGCGCTCGCCGCGCGCGATCCCGGCGGGGCGACGTAACCCACGACCGGAATCGGGGACGCGAGAATCGCATGGATGATCTCGCGCATCGAGCTCTCGAGGCCGCCCGGAGTATCCATTTCCAGGATGACGAATTCGCTCCTGCGCGCCACCGCCTCGTGCAGGCCTTCCACGATGTAGTGGGCGGTCGCCGGGCCGATCGCGCCGCGGATCTCGAGCCCGAGGGCGATCGGTGCGCTCCGCCCGGCGCTCACGGGCGCGGCGGCCGCGGCCGGACCTGCGAGCGTCAGCGGCAGGGTCGCGGCGAGAGCGGCGGCCACTCGAGCGCGGATCGATACCCTACTCATCGGCTGAGCACACTACACTCGCGCTCCGCAAAGAGAAACTGCCCGCGCCGCGCCGCCGGGGCCGGAGGGCGGCGGTTAGCGCGGCGGCCGGCGGGGGTTGCGCGGCAGTCCGGTGTGCTGGGTGCGAAACCGGCCCGCCGGCTCGCCCGGTCGCGGGCCCGCCCCACCGGAGTCACGCGTCAGCCGCTCGCGCGAGCCCGCCCTCGCCGCCCGCGGCGCCGTCCTTCCACCCCTCTCCCCGGTGCCCGGCGGCTGGTAGGCGGGAACCAGGTGGTGCCGGCCGCTGCCGATCAGATCGGCGCGGCCCATGCGCCGCAGCTCCCCGCGCAGCACCGGCCAGTTGTCGGGTTCGTGGTAGCGCAGG
>JAKAZP010000002.1 GCA_021815905.1 Pseudomonadota bacterium
ATCGGGCGGGAGAGGTGCATGGCCGGAGAAGATAACCCATCCGCCCCCGAGCGGCATCCGGACCGGGATTATGTCCACTCGGGGCGGGTGGGGTGGAGGGGCCGCGCTGCCCTGCGCGCGACGGGAGCGTCCTGCTCCGCCCGTGCGCCATGTTGGAGGGTCGGCGCCCGCAAGGCGACCGTGCGTTCGACTCCTGTTCGTCCACTAACTGCGCGATAGGGTCGCGCCGGGGCACAAACGGCGGCCAGGGGCGCTCCGCGGGGGACGCTCGCCCCTCTCAGGCGGTGCCGCCCACCGTCAGGTTTTCGATCTTGAGAGTCGGCTGGCCGACTCCGACCGGAACGCTCTGGCCCTCCTTGCCGCAGGTGCCCACCCCGTCGTCGAGCTTCAGGTCGTTGCCGACCATCGCGACGCGCGTGAGCACGTCCGGTCCGTTGCCGATCAGCGTGGCGCCTTTGAGCGGCGCGCCGATGCGGCCGTTCTCGATGGCGTACGCCTCGCTCGCGGAGAACACGAACTTGCCGGAGGTGATGTCGACCTGGCCGCCCCCGAAGTTGACCGCGTAGATCCCGCGCCGGACCGAGCGGATGATCTCCCCGGGGTCGTGGGGGCCCGGCCGCATGTAGGTGTTGGTCATGCGCGGCAAGGTCACGTGCGCAAACGATTCGCGCCGCCCGTTGCCCGTCGGGCGGCTGCCCGTCAGACGGGCGTTGAGCCGGTCCTGCATGTACCCGCGCAGCACCCCGTTCTCGATCAGCGTGGTGCAGCGGGTGGGCGTGCCCTCGTCGTCGATGTTGAGCGAGCCGCGCCGCTGCGACAGCGTGCCGTCATCGACCACGGTGCACTCCTCGGCCGCGACGCGCTCGCCGATGCGATTGGCGAACGCCGAGGTCCCCTTGCGATTGAAGTCGCCCTCGAGCCCGTGACCGATCGCCTCGTGCAGAAGAATGCCGGGCCAGCCCGGACCGAGCACCACGGTCATCGGGCCCGCCGGAGCCGGGACCGCCTCGAGATTCACCAGCGCCTGGCGCGCGGCCTCGCGCGCGAGCGCGAGCGGCCGATCGAGCGCGACCAGCTCCGCGAGCGAGTAACGCCCCCCCGCTCCGCAGTAGCCCTGCTCGCGCCGCCCGTTCTGCTCGACCAGCACCGAGACGTTGAAGCGCACGAGCGGACGCACGTCGGCCGCGAGCTCGCCGTCGCTGTTGGCGATCAGGACCACCTCGTGCACCGCGGTCACGCTCGCGGTGACGTGCACGATGCGCGGATCGATCTTGCGCGTCTCGCGATCGACGCGCTCGAGCCAGCTGACCTTCTGCTCGTCCGAGAGCGAGACGACCGGATCGGCCGGCAGGTACAGCCGGTGTCCGGCCTGCGCCCGCCACGCGTGGAGGCGCCGGCCCCCCCCCTGCCGGGCGATCGCGCGAGCGGCCCGGGAAGCCTCCTCGAGCGCCGGCAGGACGATCTCGTCCGAGTAGGCGAATCCGGTGCGCTCACCGGCGAGAGCGCGCACGCCGACGCCCTGCTCGATGCTCGCGCTGCCGTCGCGCACGATCCCGTCCTCGAGCGACCAGGACTCCTGGCGCGAGAGCTGGAAGTAAAGGTCGGCGAAGTCCACCGAGTGGGTGAGCACTTCGCCGAAGATGCGATCGAGCCGGCCATCATCCAGGCCGCTCGGCCGCAGAATCAGATCGCGGGCGAGGGCGAGGGGGTCGCAGGCCACATCGGCAGTCGTCGGGTTTTCGGTCATTCGGGATTCCATGAACGGGTCTCGGGAAGCGCCCGGTGCTCGAGCGCAGGGAAGGTCGTCCGGTCGCGCCGTTGACGCTCGAGATCGAGCTCGGCCACCACACAGCCCGCGCCGCGGGGCAGGCGGTCGAGGATACGGCCCCAGTGATCGATGATCATGCTGTCGCCATAAGTCTCCCGGCCGCCCGGATGAAAGCCCGACTGGGCGGGGGCGATCAGGCAGCAGAGATTCTCGATCGCGCGGGCCCGGAGCAGGCTTTCCCAGTGCGCCCTGCCGGTCGGCACGGTGAAGGCCGAAGGCACGAGGAGCACCTCGGCGCCCGCGGCGCTCATGCGGCGATAGAGCTCCGGGAAGCGCACGTCGTAGCACACGGAGAGGCCGAGTCGGCCGAGGGGCGTCTGGAGCACGACCGGTGCGGAGCCCGCGGCGACATGGGCCGATTCGCGATAGCTCTCCCGGCCTCCCGGCAGCTCGACGTCGAACAGATGGATCTTGTCGTAGCGCGCACGCCGCTCCCCGGATGGATCGTAGACGAGCGAGGCGGCCGCGACGCGCCCGTCCGAGGCGCCGCGCAGGGGCACGGTCCCGGCGACCAGCCAGAGGCCCAGGCGCCGGGCCGTCTCGGCCAGAAAGGCCTGCACGGGGCCCGTTCCGTCCGGCTCGGCAATCCGGCGCTTATCGGCGTCGGCGAGCCCCATGAAGGCGAAATTCTCCGGCAGCGCCGCGAGCTGAGCGCCGCGCCCGGCGGCGTCCTGGAGCAGCTTCCCGGCCTGCGCCAGGTTCGCCCCGACGTCGGGGCCCGACGTCATCTGAATCGCGGCAACGAGGGGCATACGGCCGTACTATGGGGGCTCGAGGGGGCCTCTGCAACGCGCCGCGCCCACCCCTCGGGCGCCGCTCAGGTCACCACCACGTCGAACTGGTCGATGCCGTAGAGCGTCTCCGACTGCAGCCGCACGGGGCGGCCGACTTGCGCCTCGAGCTCGGCGACCGTCGCCGCCTCGGCTTCCAGCAACCGGTCGACGACGTCCGGGTGGGCGAGGATCAGCAGCTCACGGGCGGCGGGCTGGCGGCTCTGGCGCACGATCTCCCGGAAGATCTCGTTGCAGACCGTCTCGGCGGTCTTGATGAAGCCCCGGCCCTCGCAGGCGCGGCACGGCTCGCACATGAGCTGCTCGAGACTCTCGCGGGTGCGCTTGCGCGTCATCTCCACCAGCCCGAGGGGGGAGAGGCTGACGATGTGATTCTGCGCGCGGTCGCCGGAGAGGGAGCGCTCGAGGGCCTCGAGCACCTGGCGGCGATGCCACTCGTCGGACATGTCGATGAAATCGATGATGATGATGCCGCCGAGGTTCCGCAGCCGCAGCTGTCTGCCGATGCTCGCCGCCGCCTCGAGGTTGGTGCGGAACGTGGTCTCCTCGAGATTGCGGTGACCGACATAGCCGCCGGTGTTGACGTCGATCGTGGTCATCGCCTCGGTCTGATCGATGACCAGGTGCCCACCGGACTTCAGCGGCACCTTGCGATCGAGGGCGCGCGCGATCTCCTCCTCGATGCCGTGCAGATCGAAGATCGGCCGCGGCCCCGCATGCAGCTCGATCCGCACGGCCGCCTCGGGCATGAACTCCGAGGCGAATGCGGTCATGCGCGCCTGTTCCGCGGGGGAGTCCACCCGTACGCTCGTGACTCCGCGCGCCAGCTCATCGCGCAGGATACGCAGCGCGAGCGGCAGGTCCTCGTGCACCCGGGAGCCGGCGGAGACTTCCGCGGCGCGCGAGCGCACGTGCCGCCAGAGCTTGCGCAGATAGAGGAGATCCTCGCGCAGGCTCTCCGGCGCCACGCCCTGGGCGGCGGTGCGCAGGATGTAGCCGCCGCTTTCGCCCTGGCGCAGCTCGCCGACCGCCGCCTTCAGGCGCTGTCGCTCGGCATCGTCCTCGATTCGCGCCGAGACGCCGATGCCCTCTGCGCGCGGCAGATACACCAGGTAGCGGGCCGGCAGCGTCACGAACGTCGTGAGCCGGGCGCCCTTGGTGCCGATCGGATCCTTGATGACCTGCACCAGAATCTCATCGCCGGCGGCGACCAGCCGCCGCACGTCCTCGACCGCCGCGGCCGCCGGGGACTCGAGGCCGACGACCGTCTCCTCGGGAGGCGCGCTCGCGATGTCGGCGGCGTGCAGAAAGGCCGTGCGCTCGAGACCGATGTCGACGAACGCCGCCTGCATGCCCGGCAGCACGCGCATCACGCGGCCCTTGTAGAGATTGCCGACCAGGCCGCGCCGTCCGCTGCGCTCGATGTACACCTCCTGCACGACACCGCCCTCGATGAGCGCGGCGCGCGTCTCGCGCGGGCCGGTGTTGAGGAAGATCTCGACGGTCACGGCCGCTCGCCGATCCACAGGGGAATGGCCGCCGCGCGCAACAGCTGCGCGGTCTCGAACAGGGGCAATCCCATCACCCCGGAGTAGCTGCCCTCGAGCGAGGCGACGAAGATCGCGCCGTAGCCCTGGATCGCGTAGCCCCCCGCCTTGTCCCGCGGCTCTCCGGAATCCCAGTAGGCGCTCATCTCCTCGCGCCCGATCTGCCGAAAGCTCACGGTGCTCACGCTCACGCGGCAGGCGATATCCGGCGCCGCGGCCAGCGCGACCGCCGTCAGCACGGTGTGCGCGCGGCCCGAGAGACGGCCCAGCATCTCGATCGAATCCTCGCGATTCTCGGGCTTGCCGTACAGGCGGCCATCGAGGACGACCGCCGTGTCGGCGGCCAGCACCGGCAGCCTCTCGCCGCGCCCGCGCACGGCGGCCGCCTTCGCGCGCGCGAGCCTCGCCACGTACTCGCTCGCGGATTCGCGCGGCAGCGGCGTCTCGTCGATCCCGGCGGCGGCGATGGTGTGCGGCACTCCGATCTGCGCGAGCAGCTCGCGTCTTCGCGGCGAGCTCGAGGCGAGGCAGAGGACCGGGCGGGCGGGTTGCGGCATCACGCGCGATGGTAGGGATGTCGAGTCAACAGGCTGTGCGCCCGGTAGATCTGCTCGGCGAGCACCACGCGCGCGAGCGCATGGGGCAGCGTGAAGCGCGAGAGCGACAGGTTGAGATCGCCGCGCGCCCGGACCTCGGGCGCGAACCCGTCCGGGCCGCCGATGAGGAACGCGAGATCCTGGCCCGAGCGCATCCGCGCGCCGAGCCATTCGGCGAGCTCGACACTCGTCATCTGGACACCCTGCTCATCGAGCACCACCACGAACTCCGCCGGCTTCAGCGCGGCGAGGAGCTTGCGCGACTCGCTCTCGAGGGCGCGGCGCGGGCTGCCGCCCGTGCGCGCGCCGGGCTCGATCTCGAGCAGGACGGGCTTCAGGCTCGATTGCAGCCTGAGGGAGTACTCATCGTAGCCCTCGCGCACCCACGGAGGCACTCGTGTGCCGACCGCGATCACCCGCAGCTTCATCGCGCCCGCTGTGGCTACGGCGAGAGCCGCCCCGCGGCGGCGTGCGCCCCGCTCTCCAGCGCTCCGTGCGCGGTACCCGAGTCCCAAAGCCGCTCGAGCCCGTAGAACTCGCGCACGCGCGGCAGCATCACGTGCAGCACCACATCCTGCAGATCGACGAGAACCCACTCCCCTTCGCGCTCGCCCTCGGTGCCGAGGGGCCTCATCCCGCTCGCCTTGGCGCGCTCGATCACGTGCTCGGCGATCGAGCGGACGTGGCGATCCGAGGTTCCCGAGGCGATGATCAGGCTGTCGGCGATGTCGGTGAGACCTCGCACGTCCAGCACCTTGATGTTCACGGCCTTCATGTCTTCGAGCGCGGCCGTCACCACTTTCAGCAAGGGCGGCGCGCCGCGGGGGGTCGAGGCCGAGCGTGAGGGCCTGGATGCCGGGGCGGACGCGCCGCGGCGCGGGATTGTGCGGGTTGTCATGAGCTTTGAGCGTCTCTCCTGTGTCGGTCACTCATTGGAGTCCGTGCGGCGAGCATAGCACCGCGTCCCGAGCAGAATCTCCCGCACTTCGTCGGGGACGAGGTAGCGGGGATCCTGCCCGCAGATCATCAGCTGGCGCAGATCGGTGGAAGAGATCTCGAGCTGCGTCACCGCATGCACGTAGATGCGACCGGCGGTGCGCTCGTGCAAGTCCCGGACGGAGCCCGTGCCGTGGTCGACCATGACCTCCCCGAGCGGCCCCATGGTCGGGGCCTTCCAGCCGGGACGGTGCGCGACCACGATGTGCGCGAGCGTGAGCAGATCGCGCCAGCGGTGCCAGTTCGGCAGTCCGAGGAACGCATCCATGCCGAGCAGCAGGCACAGCGAGCGCTCCGGGTATTCGGCCCGCAGCTCCGTCAGCGTGTCGACGGAGTAGGAGACGCCCGTGCGGCGCACCTCGCGGTCATCGACCACGAACGCCTTCTGGTCGGCCACCGCGGCGGCGACCATGCGCAACCGCAGCTCGGCGCTAGCGACCGGCTGCTCGCGATGCGGCGGGCTGCCGGTCGGCAGGAAGCGCACTTCCGCCAGGCGCAACTGCTGCCACAGCTCGAACGCCGTGCGCATGTGGCCGTAGTGGATCGGATCGAAAGTACCGCCGAAGAGTCCGATGGGTTGCATCGACGCTGCCCTGGAAACGAAGCTATTTGAGCATGGATCGGGGGGCCGGCAATACCGGCCGGCCGCACAGCTCCGTCGCGAGCAGCGCCATCTCGTCCCAGGCCTCTCCCTGCAGCCGGCCCTTGATCATCCGGTCGGCGCGCGCGGCCCGCAGCGTGAGCTCATCGAGCGCGAGCCGCGGCGCGCGCCGCAGGGCTTGCTCGAGCGCCGCCGACTGGCGCTGCCAGCCCCGGCCGCGGGCGCCCGCCGGGTCCGCGAGCCCCGCCCCGATGTCCCGCAGCGCACGCGCCAGCGCCCACAGCACGAGCGTCGGCTCCGTCCCCTCGGCGCGCAGCCCCGCGAGCACTCGCAACGCCCGCTCCGCCTGGCCCGCGAGCACGGCATCGCTGAGACGGAACACGTCGAAGCGCGCGCTGTCGGCCACGCTCGCCAACACCGTGTCGGCGTCGATGCGCCGCGCCCCGCTCAGGTATCGCAGCTTCTCCAACTCCTGGTGCGCCGCGAGCAGGTTGCCCTCCGTGCGCTCGGCGATGAGCGCGAGCGCCTCGTCGGCGATCTCGAGCCCGAGCCGGCGGCCGCGGCTGCGCAACCAGGAGGCGAGCTTCGCGGTCTCGACCGGCCAGATCTGCACCCAGCCGCCGTGCGCCTCCGCGGCCTTGACCCACTGCGCCGACTGGGCATCGCGATCGAGCCGCGGGGCGAGAATGAGCAGCGCCGTGTCCGCGCCGGCGCTCTCCAGCAGGCTGACGAGCACGGCGCCGCCGGCCACCCCGGGCCGGCCGCTCGCGAGGCGCAGCTCCATCAGCCGCCGCGAGCCGAAGAGCGAGAGATTGGCGGCCGAGGAGCGCACGTCGTCCCAGTCCGAGGCGCGCTCGATGAAGTGCACCTCGCGCTCGGTGAAGCCCGCGGCGCGGGCGCCGGCGCGCACGGCATCCGCCGCCTCGCCGGTGAGCAGCGGCTCGTCCCCGGAAATGAGGTAGGACGGCAGGAACCGCCGCTCGAGGTGGGAGACCAGGGAATCGCCGGTGAGCTTCAAGATCGGGTATCGGGGCTGAGCGGCCCATTATAGGCTGCCGCAGCATCGCAGGCGCCGCCGGCGGCGCACCGTATGCTGCGCTGTATCCGGTAAAGTACAGCGAGTACGCTGCTCGAGCGAGAGAATTGCACCGACGGATCACCTCACCGCTGCCGTGGCTCGCGGGGCTGCTGGCTGTCTACCTGATCGCGCCGCTCGTGATCGGAGTGCAGCAGGGGCTCGCCATGGCGCGCTGGAGCGCCATCGAGCCTGCGAGTCTCGCGCGCGCCTGCGAGGTGTCGCTCGCCAGCGCCACCTCGGCGACCCTGCTCGTCGCGCTGGGGGGCATCCCGCTCGGATATCTGCTGGCGCGGGTGCCCGGACGGGCGATGGCGGCGCTCGGATTTCTCGTCCAGTTGCCTCTCGCGCTGCCCCCGCTCGCGAGCGGCGTGCTGCTGCTCTTCCTCATCGGCTACCAGGGACCGCTCGGGCGCCTCGTCGGTGGCGCGCTGACCGACTCCTTCATCGGGATCGTGCTCGCGGAGGCTTTCGTCGCGGCGCCGTTCGCGATCATCGCGGCGCGCTCGGCGTTCTCGGCCATGGACTCGGAGCTCGAGGGCGTGGCGCGGACGCTCGGCCATGGACCGCTCGCGGTATTCCGGCGCGTCAGTCTGCCGGTCGTGCGGCCCGCGCTGATCTCCGGGCTGCTGCTCGCCTGGCTGAGGGCGTTCGGGGAGTTCGGCGCCACCGTGATGGTGGCCTACCACCCTTATTCCCTGCCGGTCTACACCTACGTGGCGTTCGGCGCCCAGGGGCTGCCGGCGATGTTGCCCGTGTTGGTCCCGGCGCTGTTGCTCGCGTTCCTGGTCATGGGGCTGAGCGGAGTCGCCGCCGCGCGCGCCGGCGCCGGCCGCAGGCCGCTCGAGCACGGAGCCCTCGACAAGCCGGTCGAGCCTGCACCGGCCGAGCCGGCGCCGGACGCCGCCCTTGCGAAGGCGCCCCCGGAGCCCCTCTCGGTGCGGCTCGAGAAGCGCCTGAGCGGCTTTCATCTTCGCCTCGAGTGGTCCCCGCTCGCGCGGCGGCTCGCGATCCTCGGTCCCTCCGGCTCGGGCAAGTCCCTGACGCTCAAACTCATCGCCGGACTCGCGCCGCCCGATGAGGCGCGGGTCCGGATCGGCTCGCTCGACCTCGGCCGCCTCGCGCCCTCGGCGCGGTCGATCGGCTACGTGCCCCAGAGCTACGCCCTTCTGCCGCACCTCGACGTGCTCGGCCAGCTGAGATTCCCGGTCGGCGCCGAGCGCGAGCGCGCGGCGCACTGGATCTCCCGCCTGGGACTCACCGGCCTCGAGCACCGGCGGCCGGCGGAGCTCTCCCTCGGTCAGCAGCAGCGGGTGGCGCTCGCCCGGGCGTTGGTCCGCCGCTCGCGGCTGCTGCTCCTCGATGAGCCGTTCTCGGCGCTCGATGCGCCGATGCGGGCGGCGCTGCGACTGGAGTTCCTTGCGCTGCAGCGCGAGCTCGCGGTCGTCACGGTGCTGGTGACGCACGACCCGGCGGAAGCGGCGCTGCTCGCCGATGAGATCCTGATCCTCGACGAGGGGAGATTGCTGCAGGCGGGGCGGACGCAGGAGGTATTCAGCCGACCCTGCGGGGAGCGCGCGGCCCGGCTGCTCGGCGCGGACAATGCCGCCTCGGGGGTGGTGCTGGCCGCCGATCGCGTCGCGCTCGGGGGCGACACGGTGCTCGAGGTGTCGGGGCCGCCGCTGCGGCCTGGAACCCGCGTCGGGTGGAGCTTCCCGCCGGCGCGGGCGCGGGTGAGCGACGGAGGACGCTACCGCGGCACGGTCGAAGACCTCGGCGCCGCCGGTCTCGAGCGCTTCCTCGTCGTGCGCGTGGGCGAAGCGCGTGTCAGGATCGTCGGTGGCCGTCCCGCCGCACCCGGGGCGCCGTGCCGCTTCGACATCGATCCCGAGGCCATCCAGGTGTGGCCGTCATGACCTGTCAAATGCGGTGCCCGCGGGTCAGCTGCGGCTCGCGCCCGTGAGCCGATCGGACGGGTCGGTGATGCGCTGCTCCCGGAGCCAGAGCCTCGCGTCCCCGGCGTCGCCCTCGAACCAGGCCCGCGAGCCGCCGAGGCGAAAGCTGTAACCCCAGGCATCCATGTCCGCGAAGAGCCGCTCCCGGCCGACTCCGGGAAGCTCCTCGGCGAGCAGGATCTGCAGGTAGCAGACCGCCGACTCCTCGAGGTCATCGCCGCCGGCGTCCCGATCGAGGCCGACCCTGCGCTCCGGGGACATGCAGATGTAATGACTCGCCTCGTGCAGCACCGAGTGCACCGGAGTATCGAGCCGCGCGTACAGCCGCTCGCCCCTGAGCCCGGCCTCGCTCTCTCCCCAATAGGAGCCGGGGATCCGCTCCTCGGGGGCGATGAGCTCGAGCGCGAGGCCGTAGCGATCGAGCAGCGCCGCGACCGCGATCCGGTCGACCGAGCCGAGCCGCAGCATGGTGCGCTCAGAGGCTCGCCAGGCGGCGCATCACGATGTCGGCCAGGTCGCGTCCCATCGCCTGCTGCAGGATGGCTTCCTCGTGCTGCTTCGCAAGCAGCAGGCTCTCGTCGAAGCTGTACGATCGGCTCGAGAACACCTGCTGCGGGGCGAGCAGGAGCCGGCCTCCCGCGCTCACCGAGAAGCGCACGGTATAGGTGACCTCGTACTCCGTCGGCCGGTTCTGCGCCGACACCGACAGCACGCGCTGCGTGACCGCATCCGCGAGCACGTGGACGGTGGCGGTCGCGCCCGAGGAACGCTCCGTCGGTCGGGCTCCCGCGATCACCATCTCCCGGCGCAGACTCTGCACGAAATCGCTCTGCTGATCGGCCGCCTCGATGTAGGGCCGGCGCATGAGCGCGGGCAGCGCCACACGGCCCTCCAGATGAAAGCCGCACCCGCCCGCGAGCGCGAGGAAACCGAGCGCAACGGCCAGGGCCCATGCTCGTGCGCGCGCCACGGACGCCTACACCACGACGTTGGCGAGCCTGCCGGGCACGACGATCACGCGCCTGACGGGCCGGTCCGCGATGAACTTCCGCACGTGCTCGTCCGCGAGCGCGGCCTCGCGCACCGTCGCCTCGTCCGCGCCGGCCGGAACACTGATGCGGCCGCGGAGCTTGCCGTTCACCTGCACGATGAGCTCCACCGCTTCCCGGGCGAGCGCCGATTCGTCCGCCGCCGGCCAGGGCTCATCGATCAGCGCCCGCTCGTGCCCGAGCGCGCCCCACAACTCGTGGCAGACATGCGGGGTGATCGGCGCGAGGATGATCGTCACGATCTCCAGCGCCTCGTGCCGCACGGCCCGTCCCTGAGCCGAGAGGTCGTCGGACCGCCCCACCGCGTTCAGCAGCTCCATGGCGGCGGCGATCGCCGTGTTGAAATTGCGCCGCCGACCGATGTCGTCGGTCGCCTTGGCGAGGGCCTGATGGGCCGCGCGCCGCAGCGAGCGCTGCGGCTCGGTGAGCGCCGCGGGCTCGAGCGGCCCGGGGCGGCCGCGCCTCACGTGCTCGTACACGGCGCTCCACAGCCGGCGGATGAAGCGTGCGGCGCCCTGCACGCCGTCGTCGGACCACTCGAGCGTCTGCTCCGGGGGCGAGGCGAACATGGTGAACAGGCGCGCCGTGTCGGCGCCGTAGCGCTCGATGAGCCCCTCCGGATCGACGCCGTTGTTCTCCGACTTCGACATCTTGCCGAGGCCCTCGTACTCCACCCTGATCGCCGCTCCGGCCACGGTCGCCTCGAACACCTCCTTGCCGCTCTCATCGCGCCGGGCGCGCACGTCGGCCGGATTGAAATACCGCCGGCGGCCGTCGGACTGGGCGCACGAGTAGATGTGGTTGAGCACCATCCCCTGGGTCAGGAGCCGGGTGAACGGCTCGTCGATGCGCGCGAGGCCGAGGTCGCGCATCACCTTGGTCCAGAAGCGCGAATAGAGCAGGTGCAGAATGGCGTGCTCGATGCCCCCGACGTACTGATCGACGGGCAGCCAGTACCCGGCGCGCTCGTCGATCATCGCCCGATCCTGCCCGGGGCAGGCGTAACGCATGTAATACCAGGAGGAGTCGACGAAGGTGTCCATGGTGTCGGTCTCGCGCCGGGCCGTCCGGCCGCACCGGGGACATTCGCACTGGTGGAACGCGGCGGATTTCGCGAGCGGGTTGCCGCTGCCGTCCGGGACCAGATCCTCCGGCAACAGCACCGGCAGCTGCTCGTCGGGCACCGGCACCTCGCCACAGCTTTCGCAGTGCACGAGCGGGATGGGGCAGCCCCAGTATCGCTGGCGCGAGATTCCCCAGTCGCGCAGCCGGTACTGCACGCGCCTGCAACCGAGACCGCGCTGCTCGAGCGCGAGCGCGATCCGATCGACCGCGGCCTGGAACTCGAGCCCGGAGAACTCCCCGGAATTGACCGTGACGCCGTGCTCGGAGTACGCCGCGATCCACGGCGCACGTACCTCCTCGTACGCCCCGCCCGATGAGCGCACCACCGTGCGCACGGCGAGGCCGTGCTTCAGCGCGAATTCGAAATCGCGCTCGTCGTGTCCCGGCACGCCCATGACCGCGCCTTCGCCGTAGCTCATCAGCACGTAGTTGGCGACCCAGATCCCGATGGGCTCGCGCGTGAGCGGATGCAGCACGTGCAGCCCCGTGCGCATGCCCTTCTTCTCCTGCGTGGCGAGGTCCGCTTCCATGACGCTTCCCCGCCGGCACTCGTCGATGAAGGCCGCGAGCGCGGGATCGGAAGCGGCCGCCGCGAGCGCGATCGGATGCTCGGCCGCGATGGCCATGAACGTGACTCCGAAGAGCGTGTCCGCGCGCGTCGTGAACACCTTGAGCGCGCCTTCGGCCGCCATCGCGGCGCGCGTGTCGGCGGCGTACGGGAAGCCGATCTCACAGCCCTCGCTCCGGCCGATCCAGTTGGCCTGCATCAGCTTCACGCGCTCCGGCCAGCCCGGCAGGCGCTCGAGCGAGCCGAGCAGCTCCTCGGCGTAGCGCGTGATGTTGAGGTAGTACATCGGGATCTCGCGCTTCTCGATGAGAGCGCCCGTGCGCCACCCCCGTCCCTCGATCACCTGCTCGTTGGCGAGCACCGTCTGATCGAGGGGATCCCAGTTGACGACACCGGTCCTGCGATAGGCGATCCCGCGCTCGAGCATGCGCAGGAACAGCCACTGGTTCCAGCGGTAGTAGGCCGGATCGCAGGTGGCGAGCTCGCGGCTCCAGGCGATGCCGAACCCGAGCGACTTCAGCTGCGAGCGCATGTGCGCGATGTTCTGCCGCGTCCAGCGGGCCGGCGGCACGCCGTTGCTGATCGCCGCGTTCTCCGCCGGCAGCCCGAAGGCGTCCCATCCCATCGGCTGCAGCACGTTGCGCCCCTGCATCCGCATGAAGCGCGCGAGCACGTCGCCGATCGTGTAGTTGCGCACGTGCCCCATGTGCAGCCGTCCGGAGGGATAGGGAAACATCGACAGGCAGTAGAACTTCTCCCGCCCGGGCTCCTCATTCACCTCGAAGCTGCGGTGACTCTCCCAGAACGCCTGCGCGGCGCGCTCCACCGACGCCGGATCGTAGTGCTCTTCCATCGGAAAAAACGCCTGAAGTCTATGCAGACCGGAATCCGAAAGGATACACGAGCAGGCCGGTCCCGGCCGCAGGCGCGGGCTCGCGCGCGGCGGGGCCGCTCGACCTCACGAGCCGCGCGCCGGAGGCAGGCGGCCCGCGGATGGCGCCCTGGCAGCGGGCGCCGGGCCCGACCCGTTCCCTGCGCCTACGGCACCGCGACCGGGACGAACAGCTGCGAGCTCTCCCGCTGGATGAGCAGCGCGATGCTCTTGTGCGGCGCCGCGCTCGCCGCCGCTTCCAGCTCCTTGACCGTCGTCACCCGCCGTCCGTCGACGCCGAGGATGATGTCGCCGGGCTCCACGCCCGCGAGCCGCGCGGCGCCTGCCACCGCCTCCACGACCAGACTTCCCCGGGTCTGCGCCTCCGCCTTCTCCTGCGGCTCGAGCGGGCGCACCGTGAGACCGAGCCGGTTCGGCTCGCGCACCACGGGCTGCGGCCGCGGCGCGGGCAGGGATGCCCGCTGCGGCGGGCTGAGCTCCTCGACCCGCACCCGAACCGTGTGGTCATGCCGGTCGCGCCAGATCGTGAGCGTCGCCTCCGAGCCCGGCCGCATGGACGAGATCACGCTCGAGAGCTGCCCGAAGTGCTCGATGGGCCGTCCGTCCACCGCGAGCACGACGTCCCCCGGCCGAAGCCCGGCCGCCGCCGCCGGACCGCGCTTCTCCACCGAGCTCACGAGCGCGCCGCGGGGTGGATTGAGACCGAAGGAGTCGGCGAGGTCCGCCGTCACCTGCTGAATGGTGACGCCGATCTTGCCCCGCACCACGTAGCCCGTGCGGATGAGCTGCTGCTCCACGCTCTCCGCGACGTCGATCGGGATCGCGAAGGACACGCCCATGAAGCCGCCCGAGCGGCTGTAGATCTGCGAGTTGATGCCGACGACCTCGCCCGCGAGATTGAAGAGCGGGCCGCCGGAGTTGCCGGGATTGACCGGCACGTCCGTCTGGATGAACGGCACGTAGTTCTCGGTCGGCAGCGCGCGACCGACCGCGCTCACGATGCCCGCCGTCACGCTGTTGGCGAATCCGAACGGCGAGCCGATCGCGAGCACCCACTGCCCGGGCTCCACCTTGGAGGCGTTCCCGAGCTTCACCACCGGCAGGCGCGTCGCCGCGATCTTCAGGACCGCGATGTCGGTGCGGGCGTCCATGCCGACGACCTTCGCTTCGAACTCCCGCCGGTCGAACAGACGCACGGTGATGCGGCTCGCGCCCTTCACCACGTGCTCGTTGGTGAGGATGTAGCCGTTCGAGCTCACGATGAAGCCGGAGCCGGCCGCGCGCACCGGCCGGCGAAATTGCGGCGGCTCCCCGGGGGCGGGGATGCCGAAGCGGTGGAAGAAATCATCGAGCGGATCGCCCGGGCCGCCGGCGCCCGCGGGCTTCTCGATCACCTCGACGTTGACGACCGCGGGAGCATACTTCGCGACCAGCGGCGAGAAATCAGGAAGACTGCCCGCGATGCCGCAGCTCGCCGGGGCCGGGCCCGATGGCGGTGCCGCCTCCGCCGGCCGCGCGTTCGCCGCGCAGGCGAGCGCAAACAGAGTGAGACCGAATGTGGCCGCGCGCGGCGCGGCCCGGAAGAGGATCATGTTGGACTCCGGGGTGGGGAAGGGGTAGCACCCGCCATGCCTGCGCGCCGCCCGAGTCCCGCCGCCCAGAGCGCGCACGCGAGTCCCGCCGCCGCGACACCCACGGCCAGCCAGTTGCCGACGCGCGCGTACGGGGTCAGGCCGGTCATGGGCGTGATGGACGATCTCAACACATAGGGCCGGTAGAGGGGCGCCTGCGCGCGAACGCTGCCGTGCGGACCGATGACGGCCGAGATGCCGTCATCGGTCGAGACCACCATGTACCGGCCTTCCTCCTGCGTGCGCATGCGGGCCATCTGGAACTGCTGCCAGCTCGCCCACGAGCGGCCGAACCAGGCGTCATCGGTGACGTTCACCAGGGCGGTGGCCTTCGGCAGCATGTGCAGCATGTAGCTGCCGTAGGCGACCTCGTAGCACACCGTCGGGCCGAGCTCGAGCCCGGCGACCGGCAGCGGCGACTGGTACGAGCCGCCGCGGGTGAAATCGGAGTACGGAAGGCTCATGAGCCGCAGCCAGTTGCGCACGAACTTCGGCACGGGAAAGAACTCGGCGAACGGCACGAGATGGTCCTTGGCATACCAGCTCGCGCGCCGGCCGAGGGCGAGAATCGCGTTGTAGTAGCGCTCGCCATCCGCCGAGGCGCGCAACACCCCCATGACGAGAGCGGAGCCGTGTGCGCGGGCCTCGCGGTCGATGTGCTCGATGTAGGGCAGCAGGTTGTTGGCGAGGTCGGGGAGCGAGGCCTCCGGCCACACGATGAGCTTCGTCCCGAGCGCCGACTCGGTCATGCGCTGGTAGCGCCGCAGGATGCGGTCGCGGTACTGCGGCAGCCACTTGTCCTGCGCGGGAACGTTCGCCTGCACCACGGCGACCGACACCGCCGGACCGGTCGGACGAGTCCACCGGATGGAGCCGAGCGCCGCGGCCGCGGCCCATGGCAGGATGAGCGCCGCGACCGCCGCGATCCGCGCGCGCCGGCTGCCGCGCACGAGCGCGATCAGGGCGCCGCTCATCATGAGCAGCGCCAGGCTGATGCCGTAGACCCCGCCGAGCGGCGCCAGCCGCGCGAGCCAGCTGTCCGTCTGCGAGTAACCGAGCGACAGCCAGGGGAAGCCCGAGAGAAACCAGCCGCGCCACCACTCGATGAGCAGCCACACCGCGGGCATGCCGAGCAGCCATCGCCATGCGCTCCGGCGGGGCAGCCAGCGCGCGACCACGTAGCCGGTCGCGGCGTGATAGAGCGCCATGATCCCGACCAGTGCCAGGACGAGAAACGCGGTCATCCAGGGCGGGGCGCCGCCGCGAGTCAGCCCGAAGCAAAGCCAGTAGCAGCCCGTCCCGAAGGTGCCGAAGCTGAACCAGAACCCGAGCCACGCCGCCTCCCGCGGTTGGCTCTCTTCCCACAGCCACATGAGCACCGCGGGGCAGACGATGGCGAGCGGCCACCACTCGAGCGGCGCAAACGCGCAGGCGAGCAACGCGCCCGAGCCGAGCGCGAGCACCTTGCGCGCGAGGCCGGCGTAGCCGGCGAGCGGGGCTGCCTGCGCAGCGGCTGCCGCGGGCGCGCCCGCCGGCCGCCCGGCCGGGCCGTCGGTTTTACCGAGGACCTGCGGCGAGCTCATAGTGCCGCCTCCCCGCCCGAGGTGCGCGCCTCGGGGGGAACCGGGTCGGCCGGGGCGATGACCCGCAGGCTGTCGATGCGGCGGCGGTCGGCGCGCATCACCCGGAACTCGAAGCCGTCGATGGTCGCCGACTCCCCGCGCCGCGGCAGCCGCCCGAGCTGCTTCATCATGAGGCCCGCGACCGTGTCGAAACCCTCCGCCTCCGAGAGGCTCGCGCCGAAGTATTCGTTGAATTCCCCGATGCGCGTCGAGCCGCGCACGGTGTACTGCCGGTCGGCTTCCTTGCGGATGTTCTGGTCATCCTCGACGTCGAACTCGTCGTCGATCTCACCGACGATCTGCTCGATGACATCCTCGATGGTGACCAGGCCCGAGACGCCGCCGTATTCATCGACGACGATCGCCATGTGGTTGCGGTTGCCGCGGAACTCCTTGAGCAGCACGTTGAGACGCTTCGACTCCGGCACGAACACGGCCGGCCGCATGAACTCGCGGATGTCGAAGCGCTCGCGCTCGGCGCTGTTGCAGAGCCGCAGCAGATCCTTGGCGAGCAGGATGCCTTCGATGTCGTCGCGGTCCTCGTCCATCACCGGGAAGCGGGAGTGCCCCGATTCGATCACGGTCGGCAGTATGCGCGAGACCGGATCGTCGCGCCGGACGAACACCATCTGCGCGCGCGGCACCATGATATCGCGCACGTGAATGCTGGCGACTTCCAGCACGCCCTCGAGCATCGCGAGCGCGTCCGCATCGAGCAGTCCCCGCGAGCGCGCCTCGCGCAGAACCTCGAGCAGCTCCTGACGGTCCTGTGGCTCGGCCGCGAACGACTGCGTCAGCCGCTTCAGCCACCGGCCGGTCGTGTTGAGATCCTTGGACATCATCGACTCCGGTACGGGTTATCGAAGCCCAGTCGGCGCAGCACGGCGACCTCGCGCCGCTCCATGCGCGCGGCCTCGCGCTCGCGCTGGTGGTCGTAGCCGATCAGGTGCAGCGCCCCATGCACGACGAGATGCGCCCAGTGCGCCCGCAGGGTCTTGCGCTGCGCGCGCGCCTCCGAGCGCACGACCTGCGCGCAGATCACGAGATCCCCGAGCGGTGCGGGCACCCGGGCTGCAGGCGCGGCCGTCCCGGCCGGGAACGACAGCACGTTGGTCGGGCGGTCCTTGCCGCGATAGCGCGCGTTGAGGCGCCGGCTCTCGGCGGCGCCGACCACGCGCACGGCGAGCTCGCCTCCCGCGGCCCGTCGGCCGAGCGCCGTGCCGGCCCACGCGGCGATCTCCCGCCGCGGCGGAGCCCAGGATCCGACCCGGCGCTGCACCTCGACCCGGAGCGACGCGCCGCTCACGGGCGCTCCTGCTTCGTGTCGGCCGTGCGCGACTCGTATGCCTGCACGATGCGCTGCACGAGCGGGTGGCGCACGACATCGCGCGCGTCGAAGAACGTGAAGACGACGCCCTCGACCCCGCGCAGCACGTCGACGACGTGGCTGAGGCCCGACTGGCGCCCGGCGGGCAGATCGGTCTGCGTCACATCCCCCGTCACCACGGCCTTCGAGCCGAAGCCGATGCGCGTGAGGAACATCTTCATCTGCTCGATGGTGGTGTTCTGCGCCTCATCGAGGATGATGAAGGAGTCGTTGAGGGACCGGCCGCGCATGAAGGCGAGCGGCGCCACCTCGATCACGTTGCGCTCGATGAAGCGCGACACGCGATCGAAGCCGAGCATCTCGTACAGCGCGTCGTACATGGGGCGCAGGTACGGGTCCACCTTCTGCGTGAGGTCGCCGGGCAGGAAGCCGAGGCGCTCGCCCGCCTCCACCGCCGGGCGCACCAGCACGATGCGGCGCATGGCGTCCGCCTGCAGCGCCTCGACCGCGCACGCGACCGCGAGATAGGTCTTGCCGGTGCCCGCGGGCCCGATGCCGAAGGTGAGATCGCGGCTGCGAATCTGCGCCAGGTACTCGCGCTGATGGTGGCCGCGCGCGCGGATGCCCCCGCGCGGCACGCGCACGCCCCGCTCCTCGGGCTCGCTCTCCGATGGTGCGGGTCCGCTCTCGCGCTCGCGCAACGCGAGGTGCACGCGCTCGGGAGTCACTTCCTCCTCCTTCGCGAGCGCGAACAGCTCCTGCAGCACCTCCTCGGCGCTGACGGCGTGCGCGCCGAGGACGCGGAAGTTGTCCCCGCGGCGGCGGATCTCGACGTCGAGCCGCGCCTCGAGCAGGCGCAGGTTCTCATCGAGCGGGCCGCAGAGATTGGCAAGCCGCGCGTTGTCCGAGGGCTGGAGGTCGAATTCGCGCAGCGGTTCGGGGACGGTCACTGCCACAGGCGCCCGCGCAGGCTGTGCGGCAGCGCTTCCGTCACGGCCACGTCGGCGAACCGGCCGATGAGCCCGGCGGGACCTGCAAAGTTGATCCAGCGATTGTTGGCGGTCCTGCCCGCGAGCTCCCGCCCGTCCTTCTTGGCCGGCCGCTCGACCAGCACGCGCTGGACGCTGCCCACCATGCGCTCGCTGATCGAGCGCGCCTGCGACTCGAGCTGCGCCTGCAGCCGCGTCAGACGCTGTTGCTTGACCTCGGGCGCGGTGTCGTCGGGCAGCGCGGCGGCCGGGGTTCCCGGGCGGCGGCTGTAGAGAAAGCTGAAGGACTGGTCGAACCCGACATCGCGCACGAGCGCGAGCGTCGCCTCGAAGTCACGCTCGCCCTCCCCGGGGAAGCCGACGATGAAGTCCGAAGAAATCGCGATGTCCGGCCGCACTGCCCGCAACCTGCGGACTTTTTCCTTGAATTCAATGGCCGTGTAGCCGCGCTTCATGGCCGCCAGCACCCGGTCCGAGCCGCTCTGCACGGGCAGGTGCACGTGGTCGGCGAGCTTCGGCACGGCGGCGAAGGCCTCGATCAGGCTGTGGTCGAACTCGAGCGGGTGCGAGGTGGTGAAGCGAATGCGCTCGATGCCCTCGAGGGCCGCGATGTGGTGGATCAGGGTTGCGAGATCGACCGCCGCGCCATCGGCCATCGCGCCCCGGTAGGCGTTGACGTTCTGGCCGAGGAGCGTCACCTCGCGCACGCCGCGCGCGAGGAGCTGGCCGACTTCCGCGAGCACCGAATCGAACGGGCGGCTGACCTCCTCGCCGCGCGTGTAGGGCACGATGCAGAAGCTGCAGTACTTGCTGCAGCCCTCCATGATCGAGACGAAGGCGCTCGCGCCCTCGACGCTCGGGGGCGGCAGCCGGTCGAACTTCTCGATTTCCGGAAAGCTGACGTCGACCACCGGGCGGCCCGTGCGCTCGAGCGTTGCGATCATCTCGGGCAGCCGGTGCAGCGTCTGCGGGCCGAAGACGAGGTCGACGAAGGGCGCTCTCGAGGTGATCCCCTCGCCCTCCTGGCTCGCCACGCAGCCCCCGACGCCGATCAGCACGTGCGGCCGGCGGGACTTCAGGCCACGCCACTGCCCGAGGAGCGAGAACACCTTCTCCTGCGCCTTCTCGCGCACCGAGCAGGTGTTCATGAGCAGCACGTCGGCCTCCGCGGGATCCTCCGTGCGGGTGAGGCCGATGCCGGATTCGAGCACATCCGCCATGCGCGCGGAGTCGTACTCGTTCATCTGGCAGCCGAAGGTCTTGATGAAGTAGCGGCGGGACATAGGGCAGTCGCGAGACGGACGATTTTACGGCCTAAAGCCCGCGGCCGCACGGCCGCGCCGCACCGAGGGCAGGCTGGAGTAAAACCCCATGCTGCTCAAAGAGTTGCGATCAATCAGCGGACCGCGCCGGGGGCTGGTACGCTCCCCGGCATGCCCCGCGCCCCGCTCCCGCCCGGCCGCCTCGACCGAGCCTCGCCGCCTAGCGGCCGCCGCGCGGCACCGGGGGGGGCGACGTGCGCGAGCACGGGCCTCCCCGGGGATGCCATGGCGCTCGCGGGACGATGACCATGCTGCTCGGGCTGCTGCGCCGCCATCTCGAGCCCTACACCCGCTGGCTGGCCGCCGTCCTCGCGCTGCAGCTGGCGGGCACGGTCGCCTCGCTCTACCTGCCGACCCTCAACGCCAACATCATCGACCGCGGCATCGTGACGGGCGACATCGGCTACATCCTCGGCACGGGGCGCTGGATGCTGCTCATGACGCTCGCGCAGATCGGCTGCTCGGCCGCGGCGGCCTACTTCGGCGCGCGCGCCGCGATGAGCTTCGGGCGCGATCTGCGCGCGGCGGTCTTCCGGCGCGTCATGGCGTTTTCCGCACGCGAGCTCGCCCGGTTCGGCGCCCCGACGCTGGTGACGCGCGCCACCAACGACGTGCTGCAGGTGCAGACGCTGGTCGCGGTCGGCAGCACGACGCTCATCTCGGCGCCGATCATGGGTGCGGGCGCGCTGATCATGGCGGTGCACGAGGATCCCGGCCTCTCGTGGCTGCTCGGAGCGAGCGTGCCGCTGCTCGCGGCGGTGGTCGGGATCACGGCCTTTCGCATGATGCCGCAGTTCAGGCGGATGCAGGTCTGCATCGACATCGTCAACCGGATACTGCGCGAGCAGCTCGGCGGGATCCGGGTGGTGCGCGCCTTCGTGCGCGAGCCGCACGAGACCCGCCGCTTCGAGGATGCGAACGCGCAGCTCACCGACACCGCGCTCCGTGCCGGGCGGCTGCTGGCCCTGCTGCTCCCGGCGGTGGTCCTCATCGTCAACGCCTCGAGCGCCGCGGTGCTGTGGTTCGGCGCGGTTCGCATCAGCTCCGGGCAGTCCCAGATCGGCGACCTGGTGGCGTTCCTCGTGTATCTCACCCAGATCCTGCTCGCGGTCATGATGGCGACCTTCATGCTGATGATGATTCCGCGAGCGTCCGTCAGCGCCGACCGGATCGGCGAGGTGCTGGCCACGGCATCCTCGTTGGCCGCCGCGGCCGAGCCGGTCACGTCCCTCGCCTCGACCGGCGAGGTCGAGTTCCGCGCGGTGGGGTTCCAGTATCCGGGAGCCGCGGAGCCGGTGCTGCACGATGTCTCCTTCCGCGTCACGGCCGGACAGACACTCGCGATCATCGGCAGCACGGGCGCCGGCAAGACGACGCTGGTGTCCCTCATTCCGCGGCTGCTCGATGTGACGGCGGGCGCCGTCCTGGTCGATGGCGTCGACGTGCGCGGACTCGATCCGGATCTGCTCTGCAGCCGCATCGGACTCGTGCCGCAGAGGTCGTATCTGTTCTCCGGCACCGTCGCGAGCAATCTTCGCTACGGCAGTCCGCGCGCGACGGACGAGCAGCTGTGGCGGGCGCTCGAGGTCGCGCAGGCGCGGGAATTCGTCGCGGCGATGCCGGGCGCCCTCGAGGCCGGCATCGCGCAGGGCGGCACCAACCTCTCCGGCGGACAGCGCCAGCGGCTCGCCATCGCCCGCGCGCTCGTGCGAGCCCCCGGGATCTACCTCTTCGACGATTCGTTCTCCGCGCTCGACTCGAGCACGGACGCGAGACTGCGCGCGGCGCTGCGCCCGTTGACCCGGCATGCCGCGGTGATCATGGTCGCGCAGCGCGTCTCGACCCTCATGGGGGCCGATCGGATCGCGGTGCTCGAGGGCGGCACCTTCGTCGGCCTCGGCCGCCATCAGGAGCTGCTGCGCGACTGCCCCCTCTACGCCGAGATCGTCGCCTCGCAGCTTTCGGCCGAGGAGGCGGCGTGACGGAGGGGCGCCGCCGCGCCGTGCCCGCGCGCCTGCCCGGCACCGCGCCGGCCGGCGGGCGCGGACCGCCGTGGATGAGCCTCGGTACGCCGGTCGAGAAGTCGACGAGCTTCTGGCCGTCGGCGCGGCGCCTCGCGGCGAGACTCCGGCCCGAGCGGCTGCGCATGACGCTCGTCGTGGCGCTTTCGCTCGCGAGCGTGGCGCTCTCCGTGATCGGACCGTTGCTGATCGGCCGCGCGACCGACATCATCTTCTCGGGCGTGATCGGTGGGCGGCTCGCGCGGGGCCTCACCAAACGGCAGGCCATCGCCGCGGAGCGCGCGGCCGGACACCCGCATCTCGCGCAGATGTTCGCACGCATGCACCTCGTGCCCGGGGCCGGCATCGACTTCCGGGCGCTCGGCCTCACGCTGCTCGCGGTGGTCGCGCTCTATCTCGCCTCGAGCGCCTTTCTGTGGGGGCAGGGGTATCTGCTCAACGAGGTGGTGCAGGCCGTCGTCCGCAGGCTGCGCTCGGAAGTCGAGGAAAAGATCAACCGGCTGCCGCTGCGCTACTTCGACGGCCAGCCCCGCGGGGAGCTCCTCAGCCGCGTCACCAACGACATCGGCAACATCTCGCAGAGCCTGCAGCAATCCCTGAGTCAGCTTCTGACGGCGCTGCTCACGGTGATCGGCGTGCTGGGCATGATGTTCGTGTTGTCGACGCTGCTCGCGCTCGTCGCGCTCGTGACGATTCCGCTCGCGCTGCTGCTCACCCGCTGGATCGGGCGACGCTCGCAGCGTCATTTCATCGCGCAGTGGACGCGCACCGGACATCTCAACGGCCAGATCGAGGAGGCATTCTCCGGCCACGAGCTGGTGAAGGTGTTCGGGCGGCAGCGCGAAGTGGCGAGCCGTTTCGACGCGCAGAACGAGCAGCTGTTCGAGGCGAGCTTCGCCGCTCAGTTCATCTCCGGCCTCATCATGCCGTCGATGATGTTCATCGGCAGCGTCAACTACGTGCTGATCGCGGTGATCGGCGCGCTGCGCGTCGCCACCGGAGGCATGACGCTCGGCGCCGTGCAGGCGTTCATTCAGTACTCGCGCGCCTTCAACCGGCCGCTGACCCAGGTCGCCTCCATGGCGGGCACGATGCAGTCGGGCGTCGCCTCGGCCGAGCGGGTGTTCGATCTGCTGGACGAGACCGAGCAGAGCGGCGAGCCGGCCGCCGGCGCCCGGCCCGCGGCCCTCGCGGGGCGGGTCGAGTTCCGGCACGTCTCCTTCAGTTACGATCCGGGAAGGCCCCTGATCGAGGATCTGTCCCTCACGGCCGAGCCCGGCCACACGATCGCGATCGTCGGACCGACCGGCGCGGGCAAGACTACGCTCGTCAATCTGATCCTGCGCTTCTACGAGCTCGACGCGGGCCGCATCACGCTCGACGGCGTCGACATCGCGAGCATGCGCCGGGACGAGCTGCGCTCGCGCATCGGCATGGTGCTGCAGGACACGTGGCTGTTCCACGGCAGCATCCGCGACAACATCCGCTACGGCAGACCCGAGGCGCGCGAGGCGCAGGTCCTGGAAGCGGCCGAGGCCACCTTCGTCGATCGCTTCGTCCGCAGCCTCCCGGCCGGCTACGACACCGTCATCGACGAGGAAGCGGGCAACGTGAGCGCCGGACAGAAGCAGCTCATCACGATCGCACGGGCATTCCTCGCGCAGCCGGCGCTGCTCATCCTCGACGAGGCGACCAGCTCGGTGGACACCCGCACCGAGGCGCACGTGCAGCACGCGATGGCGGCGCTGCGCACCAACCGCACCAGCTTCGTCATCGCCCACCGGCTCTCCACCATCCGGGACGCCGATCTCATCCTCGTGATGAGCGCGGGCCGCATCGTCGAGCAGGGCACGCACGCGGAGCTGCTCGCCCGCAAGGGCGTCTACCACGAGCTCTACGCCGCGCAATTCGGCGGCGCCGAAGTCGAGGAGGAGCCGCGGCGCCGGCCGGCGGCTTTACTTTCCGATCCGCTCACCCGAGAATCCGCCGGCTTTTCCCCGCGGCCCTCGCCCTGAATCCCCGGCGATCCCTACGGCACCCATGTCGATTCGAGAAGGACGATCGATCCGCGTCGAGCATCCCTGGCCGCGCCGCGTTCTTCGAACCCTGCAGTTCGGGCTCGAGCGGATCCGGAATCGGGGCGGGTACGTCGAGGCTCGCGCGGCAGCCTTCGGCCTGAAATTCCGGGGTCCGCCCGCGGACTGCATCACCCGGCACATCTACAGGCTCGGCGCCCACGAGCCGCACATTTCCCGCTACGTGATCGAGCACATTCGTCTCGGACCGGCGGACATCGCGATCGACGTCGGCGCGAACCTCGGCTGGTACACGGCACTGCTCAGCCGCCTGAGCGAGCCCGGAGCGCGAATCTTCGCCTTCGAGCCCGATCCGGAGACGTATCGGCTTCTGTGCGGGAACCTGCGCGCGAATCGCGCAGCCGGTGTGACGCCGTTGAATCTCGCCCTGGGCGAGATACCCGGGACCGCGGTGCTGCACCGCTACAAATCGAGCAACAACGGCCGCCACACGCTCTCTCCCGGAAGCGACGGCGGCGGCGGAGCATGCGAGGTGAGCGTGGAGACGCTCGACTCGTTCTGCGCCTCGCGAGGACTCGGCGAGAGCCGTGTCCGCTTCCTCAAGATCGACGTGGAAGGATTCGAGTATCAAGTCCTGCGCGGCGCCGCAAGCGTTCTGCGCCGGTGCGACTGCATCCTTCTCGAATTCAACCGCGGGGAGGATGCCGGGAAGCTGCTTCGGCTGGTCGCGGACGCCGGATTGCTCGTTCGTGCCTTCATCGAC
>JAKAZP010000213.1 GCA_021815905.1 Pseudomonadota bacterium
GCGATTCATGGCCTTGGCCATGAGCTGCGTGAGGAGCGTGCCGGCCGAGCCCACCACGGTGCCCGCGATGATCATGGCGGCATTTCGCATCACGTAGCCCTCGAAGCCCACCGCGAGGCCCGTGAGCGCGTTGTAGAGCGAGATCACCACCGGCATGTCGGCGCCGCCGATCGGCAGCGTCATGGACAGGCCGAGCACGAGCGCGACCGCGAACATCGCGGTGACGAGTCCGGGTGAGGCGCCGAGTCGGGCGGCGACGAGGCCGGCGAGCACGAGCGCGCCGGCCAGGATGAGCAGATTCAGGATCTGCTGACCCCGGAAGCGGATGCTGCGCTTGATGAGGCCCTGGAGCTTGCCGAAGGCGATGGCGCTGCCTGAGAAGGAGACCGAGCCGATGATCGCACCGGCGACCGCCAGGGTCGCGACGCCGCGGCTGTCGATGCCGCCGCGATACAGCTCGACGGCGGCGATCGATGCGGCGGCGCCGCCGCCCATGCCGTTGTAGAGCGCGATCATCTGCGGCATGTTGGTCATCGCCACCCGCTTGCCGCTCCACCAGGCGAGCGCGCCCCCGACCACGATCGCGGCCCCGATCAGCGGGTAATTGGTCATTCCGGGGTAGGCGAAGGTCACGACGGTCGCGACCAGCATCCCGGCACCCGCCCAGAGAATGCCGCTGCGCGCGGTGACCGGCGAGCTCATGCGCTTCAGTCCCATGATGAACAGCACCGCGGTGACGAAGTAGCTCACCTGGATGCCGGTCTCGGCCGTGAAGGCCGCGGCGTAAGGCGCGTGCGGCATCTAGCGCGCTCCCGTGCGCGCACCCGGCGCCTTGCTCGACTTGAACATCTCGAGCATCCGCTCGGTCACCACGTAGCCGCCGACCGCGTTGCCGGCGGCGAGCAGCACGCCGAGGAAGCCGATCGCCTTCTCGAGGGGCGTGTGCGCGTTGCCGAGCGCCACCATCGCCCCGACCAGCACGATGCCGTGGACGAAATTGGAGCCCGACATGAGCGGGGTGTGCAGGATCACCGGCACGCGCGCGATCACCTCGTACCCGGTGAACGCCGCGAGCATGAAGATGTAAAGCGCAACGATTCCGGTCATGGCGTGCTCCCCTTGTTCAACCCTCGATCGCCTTGCGCGTCGCCTCGTGGCGGATCTCGCCCGCGTGCGTCAGGCACGAGCGCGCGAACACCTCGTCGCTCCAGTCGATCGCGAGCTCACCGTTCACGATCGCGGGCTTCAGGAAGTTCAGGAGATTCCGCGCATACATCTCGCTCGCGTTGTAGGCGAGCTCGGAAGGAAGGTTCACCGGACCGACGATCCTCACGCCCTGATGCGTCACGATCTCCCCGGCGCGCGTCAGCTCGCAGTTGCCGCCCTGCTCCGCGGCGATGTCGACGATGACCGACCCCGGGCGCATGCGCTCGACGACCCCGCGCAGGATGATCTTCGGCGCCGGACGGCCCGGCACGGCCGCGGTCGCCACCACCGCATCCGCCGCCGCGATGCGCGAATCGAGCGCCTCCTGCTGCTTGAGCTTCTCCTCTTCGGTGAGCTCGCGCGCATAGCCGCCGGCGCCCTCGGCGCTGACGCCCGTCTCGACGAATTTCGCGCCGAGCGACTTGACCTGCTCGCGCGTGGCGCCGCGCACGTCGTAGGCCTCGACGACGGCGCCGAGGCGTCTCGCGGTCGCGATCGCCTGCAGTCCCGCCACGCCGGCCCCGATGACGAGAACCAGCGACGGCCGGATCGTGCCGGCCGCCGTCGTCAGCATCGGCATGAACTTCTGCAGCTGCCCGGCCGCGATCAGCACGGCCTTGTAGCCGGCGATGGCGGCCTGCGACGACAGCGCATCCATCGATTGCGCGCGGGAGATGCGGGGCACCAGCTCCATGGCGAAGCTCGTCACCCCGCGCTCCTTGAGGAGCCTCACCTCCCCGGCGCGCGCGTACGGCTGCAGGAACCCGATGAGGACCGCGCCCGGCGCGAGGCTGCGGATCTGCGCGGCCTCGAGCGGCTGTACCGTGAGCAGCACCTGCGAGCGCTCGAGCACGGGGGCGGCGCCGTCCGCCCATTCCACTCCGCGATAGGCGTCGTCGGGGAACTGAGCCCGCACTCCCGCGCCGCGCTCGATCAGGACCTTCGCCCCCGCCTGCAGCAGCTTTGCGGCCACCTCGGGCACCAAACTGACACGCATCTCTCGGGGCGAGCTCTCGCGGAGCGCGCCGATGGTCACAGGCATTTGCAGACCTCGCACTCGAGCGCCGGGCGCCGCGGCCTCGCGCCCGATCCGTCAGGGAGCGGGAAACTGTGAGATGTTGAATTCTCGCATAAATTTGCCTTATCTTACACCCCGTCATGATGGGCATAGACCTGGAAAGGGCCGATCACGGTCTCGGGGACGACCTCCGGATCGTTCCCGCGGGGGCGACGCGGGGACTGTCCCAACTCGTCCTGCGCACGGACGTGGCCGGCATGCCGCTCGAGTGGATCGACTACAGGGAGGCCGCCCGGCTCTATCATCAGGAGCAGGTCGCCTATACCTGCGGGTCGGCGCTCTACGCGCTCTACGGCGGGGTCAATGCGCGCACCGGCCGGCGCACCGTGCTCGAGATCAATTCGATCGTCGCCACCATCGGGCACACGGGCAATCCGGGCAATACGCGCCACGACTACGTGCCGCCGCTCAACAACCAGACGCTGTTCCGGCGCGACGCGTATCTGTGCATGTACTGCGGGCTGCGCTTTCCCTCGCGCGAGCTCTCGCGCGACCACATCCGCCCGTTCAGCCAGGGCGGCCTCGACATCTGGACGAACGTGGTGACGGCCTGCCGCCGCTGCAACAACCAGAAGGCCTCCCGCACGCCGGAGCAGGCGAAGATGCAGCTCATCGCCGTGCCCTTCACTCCGACGTATGCGGAGTACATCTTCCTCAAGGGCAGGCGCGTGCTCGCGGACCAGATGCAGTATCTGCTCGCGCACTTCCCGCGCTCGAGCCCGTTGCACGATCGCCTGCAGCGCTGGCTGGCTTGATCTTCCTCGTCGACGCCTCGGTCTACGTCTTCCGGGCGTACCACTCGCAGCTTCCGGACCGCGTCGACGCGGACGGCAATCCCATGCACGCGGTCTTCGGCTTCGCGCGCTTCCTCGGGGATCTGATCGAGCGCGTGCGTCCCCGCTACATGGCGGTGGCCTTCGACCGGCGCCTGACGAGCTCCTATCGCAACCGCATCTACCCCCTCTACAAGGCCAACCGCGAGCCCGCGCCCGCCGATCTCGCGCTGCAGTTCGATCGCTGCCGCGAGCTGTGCGGACACCTGGGGCTGGCGACGTTCGTCGATCCGGAGTTCGAGGCCGACGACATCATCGGCACGATCTCCTGCCTGATGCGGGCCGAAGGGGTGCGCTCGGCGTTCATCACGCGCGACAAGGATCTCGCGCAGCTGGTGCGCGACGGCGACCTTTACTGGGATTTCGGCGCGCGCGGCCAGTTCGGCTATCACGACATCGAGCGCCACTTCGGCGTGGCTCCCGAGCGCTTCGCCGACTACCTCGCGCTCACCGGCGACTGCTCGGACAACATACCCGGAGTTCCGGGCATCGGGCCGAAGACCGCCGCGCAGCTCATGCGCCGCTTCTCGTGCCTCGATGAGCTCTACGTCAACCTCGGGCGCCTCCCGGCGCTCGGGCTGCGTGGAGGATCGGCGCTGGCGGCCAGGCTGCACCGGCACCGCGATTCGGTGTATCTCGCGCGGCGCCTCACCGGGATCGTATGCGACATGCCTTTGGGCCTCACGCCCCCGGACCTGCGCCTGCGGGCGCCGGACCTCCCGGCGCTGTCCTCGCTCTACGACCATATCGGCTTCGGCCCGTTCCTGCGCCGCCAGGGTGAGCGGCTGGCCGCGCTGGCGGCGGCCTGAGTCGGGCGGCGCGCTTGCCCCGGCCGGTCGGATTCGAGGCGATCGCGCGCGAGCTGTCCTTGCAGCTCGGGGCGGAATGCGATCCGGAGCCGGAGCGGGCGGTCGCAGGCGGCAGCATTCATCGCTGCTATCTGTGGCGGAGCGTCACGGCGCCGCTGTTCGTCAAGATCGCCGATCTCCCGGCCGCCGCCGCGCTCGAGGCCGAAGCGGCGGGCCTCGAGGATCTCGCCGCCGCGAACGCCGTGCGCGTGCCCGGGGTCCTCGCGCGCGGCATCGTGGGAGACAAGGCGTTCCTCGCGCTCGAGCGGATCGACTCCCGCCCCGCGGGCGCCGCCGCCGAGCATCTGCTCGGGGAGCGGCTCGCCGCGCAGCATGGCGTGCGCGCGGCGCGGTTCGGCTGGCGCATGGACAACACGATCGGCGCCACTGCCCAGACGAACGGCTGGCTCGAGGACTGGTGCGAGTTCTTTCGCGAGCGGCGCCTGCGCCCTCAGCTCGCGCTCGCCGCCGCCGGCCCGGATGCGGCGCTGCTCGAGCGCGCCGGCGAGCGGCTCCTCGAGTCGGTGGCGGCGCTGCTCGGAGCTCATCGACCCGAGCCGTCGCTGCTGCATGGCGATCTCTGGGCGGGCAACTGGCTCGCCGATTCGGCCGGCGAGCCGGTGATCTTCGATCCCGCCGTCTATTTCGGCGATCGCGAGACGGACCTCGCCATGACGCGCCTGTTCGGCGGCTTTGGCCGCGCCTTCTACCTGGCGTATGAGACGTGCGCGCCGCTGCCCCCGGGCCACGCGGTTCGCGCCGAGCTCTACAATCTCTATCACGTGTTGAATCACGCCAACCTGTTCGGCGGCGGCTACGCCCGGCAGGCCCGCGTGACCATCGACCGGCTTCTCGCCGAGGTGCGGGGCTGAGGTAGGAGCCCGGCTGCGTATTCGGCTATGCTCGCTGCCGCGGCGGAGCGGCGTGCCGAGGGGAGTGGGTCATGGCGAGCAAGAGCATCGAGTCGGTTCTTACGGAAGAGCGGACGTTCACCCCGCCCGCGGATTTCAGCTCCAGGGCGCGCATCAAGGCCGCCGATCTCGAGGCCATGCGGCGCCATGCGGCCAACGACTACACGGGCTTCTGGGCGCAGCTCGCGCGCCAGGAGCTCGCCTGGCACGTCCCGTTCACCGTGACGCTCGACGATGCGGCGGCGCCGAACTACCGCTGGGTCGTCACCTTCGC
>JAKAZP010000214.1 GCA_021815905.1 Pseudomonadota bacterium
GTGCGGCAGAAGGCGCCGCCGCTCGGCCGGGAGCTCAATGATCGCGAGCGGCTCGCGGTGCTCGATGCGCTCGCGCTCGCGAGCGAGGATCTGGACACGCGCTGCCCGCCGCGGATCGCCGGCTCGGGCAGCACCCGGCTGCTGATCGGCGTGCGCGGCGTCGAGCCGTTGAAACATCTCAAGCCCGACATGTCGCGCCTCACGACGCTCTCGGCGCAGGTCGGAGCCGCGGGCTACTTCGTCTTCACCCTGACACCCGGCAACGACGATCACCTCACCGAGTCACGGCTGTTCTCTCCCGCGCTCGGCATCCCGGAGGATCCGGTGAGCGGCAATGCTCACGGCCTGCTCGGGATCTACCTCGCGCATTACGGGCTCCTGCCGCGGGATCGCGGCCGCGTCGCATTCCGCGGCGCTCAGGGCCAGTGGGTTCACCGCTCGGGCACGGTCGAGATCGAGCTGGAGCCCGTCGACGGCGGCATCGCCGGAGTATGGATGATCGGTCAGGCGGTGTCCGTCTTCGAGACGGAGATGGTTCTCTAGATTGGCCGGGTTCACGGCCGTCATGCGCCTCTCGGAGCTGCGGCCGGGCAGGATGCGCGCCGTCATGCTCGGCGGGCGCGAGGTTCTGCTGTGCCGCGCCGGGGACGGCGTGTTCGCGCTCGACAACATCTGCACTCACGCCCACGCGAGGATGTGCGAGGGCCGGCTGCGCTCGACGCGCCTCGTCTGTCCGCTGCACGGCGCCTCCTTCGACGTGCGCGACGGGCGCGTGCTCGCCCCACCGGCCGTATCGGCATTGCGCACGTACCCCGTACGGATCGTCGACGGCAACATCGAGGTCGCGGTCGAGCGCGATCCCGCGGCTCAGGAGATGCGGACCTCCGCACCCGACGGCCGCGCCGGACCGACGTAACGGACGCGACCGCCCGCCAATTCCAGCTCGTGCGTGCTGCAATGCGGCCAGTCGCTGCGCCGATGAGCCGTCATGACCACCGCGGTGCCGGCCGCGACCCAGCGCTCGAGGTGCGAGAGCAGCTCGAGCCGCGTCGGCTGGTCCACTCCCGCGAACGGCTCATCGAGCAGCAGCAGCGCGGGCTTGCGCACCAGGGCGCGCGCAAACAACACCCGCCGCAATTGCCCGTAGGACAGCTCCCGCAGCGTCCGGCGTCCGAGCGAGCTCAAGCGCATCTGCCTCATGGCGCGAGCCGCTGCGGCGCGATCCGCGGCCGATGGCGGCCCGTTCAGGCCGATGCTCGCGTGGCGGCCCGACTGCACGGCCTCCTGCACCGTCATGTCCTGCGGATGGTCGGCCTGCAGGTGCGGCGCGACCATGCCGACCCGCCGCTTGAACTGCTGCAGCGGCACGCCGGGCTCGATCCCGGCGCGCTCGATCCGGCCACCGCTCGCGACGCCGTGATCACCGTACAGCGTCCGCAGCAACGTCGTCTTGCCGGCGCCGTTGTGGCCGTGGACGATCCAGCATTCCCCGCGACGGATCGCGATCGAGACGTTCCTGAGCGCGAGGTGCTCGTCGAGGTGAACGTCCGCCGCGGAAAGTCGCACCAACACCTCGGCGCCCGGACGGCGGCTCGCTCCGCGCGCTCCTCGGCCGGCGGCTTCGGCGGCGGCGGGCCCGCGCAGCCAGCGCCCGAGCGGCGCACCGGCCAGGCGGCCGCGATAGACCACCCGCCCCCGCTCGAGCACGAGGGCGTGCGTTGCGCAGGCGGGCACGTCTTCCGGACGGTGCGTGGCGAGCACCCACGGCAGGCGCGAGCGCCGGGTGCTCTCGAGCCAGCGCAGCGCGAGGCGATGATGGGTTTCATCGAGTCCGTTCAACAGCTCATCGAGGAGCAGCATGCGCGGCCTCGACGCCAACGCTCGCGCAAGCAGGGTCAGCCGGCGCTCGCCGTAGGAAAGGGTGAGGAATCGCCGCTCGGCGAGCGGCTCGATGCGAAGCCGCCGCAGCATGGCTGCCACCGCGCGGCGGTCGCTCGCGCTCACCGCCTCGAGCGGGATGTCGGTGCGATGCACTCCGGTCGCCACCACCTCGGACACCGTGGGGCTCCAGCCATAGCGGGTGTAGCGGTCCTGCCGCTCGGGCCCGAGATAGCCGATGCTCTCCTGCACCTCGTAGGGGGCGCGCCAGAGCCTGCCCCGCCAGCGATACTGGCGAGTGCCCCCCTTGCCCGGGGTGGGCCACACGGAGCCCGCAACCAGCTTGAGCAACTGCGTCTTGCCGGCGCCGTTGGCGCCGACGAGCACCCACTTCTCGCCCGGGCGGATCGTCCAGGTCACCGAGTCGAGCACGAGCCGGCCTTCCCGCTCGAGCCCCACGCTCCTCAGGCGCGCCTCGACGTAGCGAGCGTCTTGGGTGTGCGGTGCCATGGATGCGATATTCTCGCACGGTGGACAGTTACGATCTGCTCGTCGTCGGCGGCGGCATCAACGGCGTCGGCATCGCACGCGATGCCGCGGGCCGCGGACTCTCGGTGCTGCTCGTCGAGCAGCACGATCTCGCCGCCCATACTTCCTCGGCCAGCACCAAGCTGATCCACGGCGGCTTGCGTTATCTCGAGCATCTGCACCTCGCGCTCGTGCGCAAGGCGCTCCTCGAGCGCGAGATTCTCCTCGGCTCCGCCCCTCACATCATGCGGCCGCTGCGCTTCGTGCTGCCGCAGGCCCGGGAGTTGCGGCCGGCGTGGATGATCGCCGCCGGGCTGTTCCTCTATGATCACCTCGCGCGGCGGCGGCGGCTCGCCGGCTCCGCGACCATCGACCTGCGGCGGCATGTCGCCGGCACGTGCCTGAAGTCCCGCTACGAGCGCGGCTTCGTCTATTCGGATGGCTGGACGGATGATGCGCGGCTCGTCGTGCTCAATGCCGTGGACGCCCGCGAGCGCGGCGCCGCGGTGCACACCCGCACCCGATGCGAGCGGCTCGAGCCGGTCGCCGGAGACTGGGTGGCGACGCTCGCGACACCCTCCGGACGGCGGCTCGTGCGGGCGCGGGCCGCGGTCAATGCCGCCGGTCCCTGGGCCGGACGTTTCAGCGGCGATGTCGCCCCCGTACGCCCCTCGCGCACGATCCGCCTGGTCAAAGGCAGCCACATCGTGGTGCCCGGCCTGTTCACGCACCGCTTCGCGTACCTGCTGCAGAACGAGGATCGGCGCGTCGTGTTCGCCATTCCGTTCGAGGGCGCGTTCACGCTCATCGGCACCACGGACGTCGAGTACACCGGCGACCCTGCCGCCCCCTGCATCGATGCGCTCGAGGTGGCATACCTGTGCGCGGCGGCCAACCGCTACTTCGCGACCCCCATCGGACCGGAGCACGTGGTCTGGAGCTACAGCGGAGTGCGGCCGCTGGTCGAGGATGACTCGGCCGACCCCTCGAGCGTGACGCGCGATTACGTGCTCGAGCTCGAGCGACATCCGGCGCCGCTGCTGTCGGTGCTCGGAGGCAAGATCACCACCTACCGCAAGCTGGCGGAGGGCGCCGTCGATCGACTCGCGGGCGCGCTCGGCCTCGCGTTGCCGCCCTGGACCGCCGCGGGCGTGCTGCCGGGAGGGGATCTGCCTCGCGGCAGCTTCGCGAGCTTTCTGCGTGCGCTCGCCCGCGCCTGCCCGTGGCTCCCGCACGAGCTGCGTTTCCGCCTGGCCCGCGCGTACGGGACGCGCGTGAGCCGTCTGCTCGATGGGGCACGCTCCATCGCCGACCTCGGCGAAGAGATCCTGCCGCAGCTCTACGAGCGCGAGATCGAGCATCTGCGCCGCGAGGAGCTCGCGCAGACCGCGGAGGATATTCTCTGGCGGCGCGGCAAGCTCGGGTTGCGCGTCGGAGCGGAGGGAGCGCGCCGGCTCGACGCCTGGCTGGCGCGACGGGCGCGGGCCGATATCGCGGTCTGAAGCCCCCTTGGGCTGCGGCATAATCGGTCCCCATGCGCCTACGATCATCTCGGCTCGGCGCGCGCCGCTGGACGGTGTGGGTGCTGCTCGCCCTCGCCCCGCTCTGGCTCATCGGCACGCTCGATCGCGGCTACTGGACGCCCGATGAGCCGCGGGTGGCCGACATCGCCTGGCGCATGAGTCAACAGCGTCACTGGGCGCTGCCGCAGCTCGCGGGCACTCCCTTTCTCGAGAAGCCGCCGCTCACGTACTGGATGGCGGCCGGGTCGCTGCGGCTCTTCGGCCGCTCGGCGGCGGCGGCGCGCGTTCCCAATCTGCTCTATGCCACGATCACGGCGCTCGCGATCGGGACGCTCGGTTTCGTGATGGACGGAGCGCTGGCCGCGCTGGTCGCCGCGCTGGTGGCCGGGACGGCGCTCACGGCGTTCCGCGTCGAGATGTGGCTCGCCACCGATGCCTGCCTGCTCGCGGGGTGCGCGGTCTCGCTGCTCGGAGCCTGGCTCGGCTACTGCGCACCGCGCGGCCGACGCAAGCTACTCGGCTACACGCTCATGCACGCCGGCGCGGCGATCGGCTTCATGACGAAGAGCGCTCCGGGCTGGCTGGTCCCGATGCTCGCGCTGCTCACCCTGATCGCCTGGGAGCGGCGCTGGTCCGAGCTTCGCCGCTGGGAGCTGTACGCGGGTTTCATCCTGCAGGCGCTCGTCATCGGGCCCTGGCTGTACTCGGTCCTCGAGACGGCCCACGGCGCCCACGCTCTGCTCGTCATGTTCTGGTACAACCTCGCCGGCCGCTTCATGCACATCGCGGCGCCTCGCGCCTATGACTATGCCGCCGGGCATCGCAACTCCCCGCTCAAGTACTTTCTCGAGCTGCCGGTCTATCTGCTGCCCTGGACCGCGCTCGCGGGCGCGGCGCTGTGGCGGGCGCGCGACCGGGCGCGCCTCGCCGGTCCCACCGGCTCCCGCTGGCGGTTCGCGCTCGCCGCCTCCCTGCCGTTTCTCATCCTGCTTTCCCTCGCGGCGACGGCGCGGGACATCTACGCGGCGCCCGCACTGCTCGGCTTCAGCGTGCTGATCGGACTGTGGGCGAGCGATGCGCAGCGGCTGCCCTCGGCGGCCGATCGCGGCGCGCTGCGCTGGACGCGCCGGCTCGTGGCGCTCATCGCCGCGCTCTTCGCGCTCGCGCTCGCGGTGCTCGCCGTGGGAGCGGCGAGTTCCGGGCGGGGGGCGCCAG
>JAKAZP010000215.1 GCA_021815905.1 Pseudomonadota bacterium
CCGGACCGTCGGGGGGCCGAAATCCGGGTCAGGGGATTCCGGCCGGCTCGGACTGAAGCAGAGCGCGAAGGACCGATGTGGCGCCGGCGGCCCTCAGGAAGTAAGCTCACGAGCTTTGCTCGACCCGCGTGACCCGATAAGCCGAGGAATGGAAAAGAAAGAAGTTCGCGCCGCCGCATCGCTCGCCGCGGTTTTCTCGGTGCGCATGCTGGGTCTTTTCATGATCTACCCGGTATTCGCCGCCTTCGCCCGCCACCTTGCGGGTGTGACGCCCTACAAGATCGGTCTCGCGCTCGGCATCTACGGGCTGAGCCAGGGACTGCTGCAGATGCCCTTCGGCCTGCTCTCCGATCGCATCGGGCGCAAGGTGATGATCGTGATCGGGCTCGTGCTGTTCGGCATCGGCAGCGCCGTCGCCGCGCGCGCGAGCAGCATCGACGGGATCATCATCGGCCGGGTGTTGCAGGGAGCCGGGGCGGTCGGCTCGGTGATCCTCGCGCTCATCGCCGATCTCACGGCCGAGGACAGTCGCACCAAGGCCATGGCGCTGGTCGGCATGACGATCGGCTTCTCGTTCCTGGTGGCGATCGTGACCGGTCCGATCATCGCGGGCTGGATCGGAGTCGGCGGGATCTTCTGGCTGATGGCGGTGCTCGCGCTGGTCGGCATCGGCATCACGGTGCTCATCGTGCCCTCGCCGCGGCGCTCGCGCGTGCACCGCGAGGCGGAGCCCGTTCCGGCGCTGCTTGGCGCGACGGTGCGCAATGGCGAGCTGTTGCGTCTCGACTTCGGCATCTTCGCGCTCCACGCCATGCTCACCGCGAGTTTCCTCGTCGTTCCGGGGCTGCTGCACGGGGCGCTCGCGCTCGACAGCCACGATCAGTGGTTCGTGTACCTCCCGGTGCTTCTGGTCTCGGTGATCATCATGGTGCCGACCATCATCGCGGCCGAGCGCTTCCGGCGCATGAAGGCCATGCTGGTCGCGGCCGTGGGCGCGCTCGGGGCGAGTCAGTTCATGCTCGCCGCGGGCGGACACGACGTCTATGTTCTGCTCGGCGCGCTCACGCTGTTCTTCGTGGGTTTCAACGTGATGGAGGCGAGCCTGCCGTCGCTCGTTACCAAGGCCGCGCCCTCGGGCTCCACCGGCACGGCAACCGGTGTCTACTCGAGCTCGCAGTTCCTCGGAATCTTCGCGGGAGGCGTCGTCGGAGGATGGGCTCATCAGAGCTACGGCGGCGCCGGCGTGTTTCTCTTCACGGGCGCGCTGGCGGTGCTCTGGCTGCTCGCCGCCGCGAGCATGCGCCCCCCGAGCTATCTCACCACCCGGGTGGTCCCGATCGGCACTCCCGCGCCGGCGGATCTGGAGCGGTTGTCGGCGCGCCTGCGGCAGGTCGAGGGCGTGGCCGAGGCCGTCATCGTCCCCGAGGAGGGCGTCGCCTATCTCAAGGTCGACTCGAAGCGCTTCGACCGGGCCCGGGCGGAGTCGGTGGCGGCCGCCGGCTTCGAGGCGGTCTGAGGCCGCCGGCCGCTCGCGGCGGCACCATCGCGGTCGAGTCATGAGGATGGATCGATGAATGAAGCCGGGTTCCGTGAGCTGCGCTGGCGATCCGCCGACGGACTCGAGCTCTTCTGCCGGGTCCACGATCGGGCGCCGGCGGGGGCGCTCACGGTGTTGTGTCTGCCGGGATTGACTCGCAACAGCCGGGATTTCGAGCGGCTCGCGCCGCACCTCGCGCCGCGCTATCGCGTGGTATGCCCCGACCTCCGGGGGCGGGGCTTCTCGGCGCGCGATCCGCAGTGGCAGAACTACAATCCGGTGCAGTATCTCGCCGATCTGCAGGGTCTGTCGGAGGTGCTCGGCATCGGGCGCTGCGCCATCATCGGCACCTCGCTCGGGGGGCTGCTCGCCATGCTCATGGCCGCGAGCACCCCGGAGCGCGTCGCCGGCATCGTGCTGAACGACGTCGGTCCCGAGATCGATCCGAGAGGCATAGAGCGCATCAAGAGCTACGCCGGTCGGCTGCCGCCGGTCCTCACCTGGGCGGAGGCCGTCGCGCAGCTTCGCCAGGTCTTCGCAGGCGCGTGGCCGGGGCTTTCCGATGAGACCTGGGCGACCCTCGCGCGCCGCAGCTACCGCGAAGACGAGAGCGGAGCTCCCCGCCTCGATGCCGATCCGAAGATAGGCGAGGCGCTGCGGGCGGCGCCGCCGGTGCCCGGCGGCATCTGGCCCGTGTTCGCGCGCCTCGAGCGGCTGCCGGTGCTCGTCATCCATGGCGCCCTCTCGGACATCCTGACCGAGCCCATTCTCGAGCGCATGCAGCGCGAGAAGCCGGACCTCGAGCGCCTCACCGTCGCCGATCGCGGACATGTGCCGCTGCTCGATGAGCCGGAGGCGCTCTCGGCAATCGATCGCTTCCTCGCGCGGCTCGCGCCGTAAAATAGCGCCATGCGTCTTCTTCGTCCGCTGGCGCTCGGCGCCCTTCTCAACGCGCTCGCCGTCGTTGCGGCCTCGGCCGGCGTCGCGCCGTTCGATCTCGCCGGACCGCATCTGCAGGTCACCGTCGAGCACTCGCACCTCACGCTGCCCCTCTCGGAGGTGCCGAACCTTTCGGTGGGCGATCGGCTCTGGATCCGGGCGGATCTGCCCTCGAGCGAGTCCGAGCACTACCTGCTCGTGGTCGCGTTTCTGCGCGGCGCGACCAATCCGCCGCCGCGAGACTGGTTTCACGCCTGCGACGCGTGGAAGCGGCTCTGTGCGAGAAAGGGACTGCGGCTCACCGTCCCCGCGGGCGCGGGCCAGGTGCTCGTATTCCTCGCGCCGGAAGCCGGAGGAGACTTCAGGACGCTCATCGACGCCGTGCGCGGCCGGCCCGGCGCCTTCGTCCGCACCTCGCAGGACCTCAATCAGGCGACCCTCGACAGCTCGCGTCTCGCGCGCTACCTCAGGGCGATCCGCGCGCTCGACGAGCGCTCGCCCGGGCGGATCCGCGAAGTGGCGCCGCTCCTTGCGCGCAGCCTCGCCATCAAAGTGAAATCGAAGTGTCTGGAGCGGCTGCCGGAGCTGCAGGCGCCGTGTCTCATGAAGGGTCAGTCGTCGCTGATTCTCAACGACGGGCACAGCACTTCCATCGTCGAGGCGCTGACTTCTGGACCGGCCAGCGATCTCGCCATGGAGGCGAGCTATTCGCCGCAATTGAGCTACGGCTACTACAGTCCCTACATCGCTTCGATACTCGACATCGCGCGCATTTTCGGCTCCTTCACCACGGCGCGCTATCAGTACATCCCGGCGCTGGCCACGCTGCACGGCGAGGTGCTCGCGCTCACTCTCAATACGCCGCCGTCTTTCCACGATCCGAAATCGGTGCTGGTCACGGCGCTGCCGGCGGTCGAGCCACCGCAGCCGCCGCCCCTGCACGCGGTCGACCCGAAGGAGATCTACTGCGCGCGCAAGAGCGCTCTGGTGCTGCCCGTGGAGGGAGCCCCGCTCGTCTTCTCGACCGATTATGCCCACGGGCTGCGCCTGTGGCTGGTCGGCAGCACGGGCGCGACGGTCGAGCTGCCGGCCCGGGCCGATCCGGAGCAGGGCGGCATCGTGGTGGACACCGCGGCGATCGGCAACACGCGGCTCGGCGATTCGGTTCGCGGCGCGCTCGAGGGCTACTGGGGCTTCCAGCGCTACAGCGGACCGACATTCAAGCTCGTCAACGTGCGCGCCGAGTCGTGGGCGCTCTCCGCCTCCGACGGTTCCGCGGCGATCGTCGGGCGCGATGACACCATCCATCTCACCGCCAGCAGCGTGAGCTGCATCGACAGCATCATGCTGCGCGATCCTTCGGGCAAGGAGCTCAAGGTCGACTGGAAGCGCGTGCACTCGAGCGAAGTGCAGGTGAAGTTGCCCCTCACGCGCAGTCAGCCGGGTCCGCTCACGCTGCTCGTCAAGCAGTTCGGTCCGAGCGCGCCGCAGCCGGTGCCGCTCGAAGCCTACTCGGAGGCCGCGCGACTCGACAGCTTCACCCTGCATGCCGGGGACAGTCAGGGCGTGCTCGCGGGAAGCCGCCTGGATGAGGTGGCCGGTCTGGCGATGGACGGGGTGGCATTCGTGCCGGGTGCGCTCTCGAGCAAGAGCGGTGTCGACCGGCTCACCATGACGGCGCAGGATGTCAAGGCGGCGGCCGCACTGAAGGAAGGCGAGAGCGGACTCGCCCGGGTGCGGCTCAAGGACGGGCGTCTGCTCGAGCTCGAGGGCGTGGTCGGCTCGCCCCGTCCGAGCGTGACGCTGCTTGCGAAGAGCGTGCAGCCCTCGGCGCGCACCCTAAGCAGCCACATTCATCTCGCCGCCGCCGACGAGCTTCCGGAGCACGCGCGGCTCACGTTCTCCCTGCGCGCCGAGTCGCCCGCCGCGTTCGATCGAGACGAGACCATCGAAGTGGCGACCGCCGACGGCGAGTACACCGCGTCGCTCACCCTGGCGAACGGCGGATTGACGCTCGAGACGCGCTCGGTCGCCATCGCGACCCTCGAACCGGCCAAAGCCTTCGGGCGCAGCGCTTTCGGGCCCCTTCAGTTCAGAGTCCTCGACGACGGGGTGAAGGGCGACTGGCAGCCGCTCGCCACGCTGGTGCGTTTGCCTCGGCTCGGGAAGCTCGTCTGCCCGGCGACGCCCGAGCTGGCGTGCAAGCTTTCGGGCTCCGAGCTCTATCTCGTCGATGCGATCTCGAGCAACGCAGAGTTCGACCATCCCGTGCAGGTGCCGGACGGCTTTCCCGGCTACGCGTTGCCCGTGCCGCATCCGGCGCACGGGGCGCTCTACGTGCGCTTGCGGGACGACCCGTCCGTCATCAATCGCGCCTCCCTCGACACCGAGGAGCTTCCACCGACTCGGGAGGAGGCCTCGCGTGCGAGCGTGCGCCGCGCGGCCGCCAGCTCGCCGGGCGACACCGGCACCAAGGCAAAGGGCGCCCGAGGCGGATCCAACCACTCCGGGACGCCGGGCACGACCTCGCCGAATGCGGGCGGCGCCGATGCAAATCCGGGTGCCGCGCCGCCGAAGGCGGGCACCGACGATGCGAAGCCGGGCGGTGCGCTGCCGAAGGCGGGCACCGACGATGCGAAGCCGGGGACGGCGGAGCCGAAGGC
>JAKAZP010000216.1 GCA_021815905.1 Pseudomonadota bacterium
TTTCGCTCCCGCCATGACGGCTTGCCCGAGCCGCTGTGCGCGATCTACGAGCCCTCGAGCGGCGCAGCGCTGCGCGCCTTCGTCGACGCAGGGGGCGAGTGTCCGCGCAAGTTCCTGCTCCGTTCCACCATCGAGCTCATCGACCTTGCGGATGCGCGCGCCCTCGAGAATATCAACACGCCGGAGGAATTCACCGGCGCGGCGCGGGTGCTCGGCACCGGCCCTCCGGCCGCGGAAGGCGACTCCGAGGTCCGGCCGAGGCGCATCGAAGTCCGCTACTACGCGCTGCTGCGCGAGCAGGCGGGCGTCAGCGCCGAGACCCTTCTTACCGGGGCCCGCACGCCCCGGGAGCTTTACCGGGAGCTCGAGTCCCGCCATCCGTTCTCGCTCGCGCCGGAGCTGCTGAGAGTGGCCGTCAACTCGGAGTTCAGCGACTGGTCGCGGCCGCTCGCCGAAGGAGACACCGTGGTGTTCATCCCCCCGGTGGCCGGGGGATGAGCGCGAGGATCGACGACGTGTCGACTTTCCGCTTGTCCGCGCATCCCATCGACACGGCAGCCCTGGCCGCCGAGCTCGGCGACCGCGCCTGCGGCGGCTACGCCTCTTTCGAGGGCTGGGTCCGCGATCACAACGACGGCCGCAGTGTGCGGCGCCTGGAGTACGAGGCGTTCGAGCCGCTGGCCGTCAAGGAAGGCGAGCGGATCCTCGCGGAGGCTCTCGAGCGCTTCGGCGTCGAGCGCGCCGCGTGCGTGCACCGGGTCGGCTCGCTCGAGATCGGGGAGAAGGCGGTATGGGTCGGCGTGGCGGCGCGCCACCGGCACGAAGCCTTTCTCGCGTGCCGCTACATCATCGACGAGGTGAAGCACCGGCTGCCCATCTGGAAGAAGGAGCACTACGGGAGTGGCGACTCCGGCTGGGTGAACTGCGAGCGCTGCGCGAGCTCGGGCGAGCCGGCGGTCGCGCCACCGCCGCACGCGCACTCCCATGGCGCCGAGGCGCACTCGCAGGGCGGTCACGGATCACCGCTCCCGGCCGCGAGCCCGGCCGCTGCCGACTATTCGCGGCAGATGGCGCTCAAGGAAGTCGGGGCGGCCGGGCAGGCCAGGCTCCGTCGCGCCAAGGTTCTCATCGTCGGCTGCGGCGGTCTCGGCGTGCCGGTGATGACGTACCTCGCGGCCGCAGGCGTCGGCCGGCTCGGTCTCGCCGACGGCGATGTGCTCGAAGCCTCCAACCTGCACCGGCAGACGCTGTACTCGCTCTCGGATGTGGGACAGCCCAAGGCGGAGCTGGCGGCCGGACGCCTGCGCGCGCTCAACCCCGAAGTCGAGATCCGCGTTCATCCCGTCCGGCTCGATGCCCTCACCGCCCCCGGGCTCATCGCGCAATACGATCTCGTGATCGATTGCACCGACAACTTCGCCAGCAAGTTCATGCTGAACGATGCGTGTGTCGGTCTGCGCACGCCGGTCATCTTCTCGAGCGTGTATCAGTACGAGGGGCAGCTTCAGGTCGTTCGTCCCGATCGCGGCGGCGCCTGCCTGCGCTGTATCTGGCCGGAGGCGACCCGCGACGGGCTGGTCGGCAACTGCTCGCAGGCCGGCGTGCTGGGACCGGTGCCCGGTACTTTCGGGAGCCTGCAGGCGCTCGAGGCGCTGAAGCTCCTGCTCGAGCTGCCCGGACAGCTGTCCGAGGAGCTGCTGGTGCTCGATCTCCTGTCGATGTCGATCACGCGGGTGCGCGCACGCCGCGCCAGCGACTGCCCGGAGCATGCCCGCTCGCCCTCGTCCGCCATCCCGGACCTGAATGCGGGCGAGGTCGAGCTCACCTTCGGATCGCTCGAGCATGCCCTCGCGGCCGGCTTCGAGATCATGGACATTCGCGAGCCGCGGGAAGTGCTGGAGCGGCCCGCCCCCTCGAGCGCCGTGCGCCACGTGCCGATGGCGGCGCTCCTCTACGGCCGACCGGCCATGCCTCTCTCGGGCAAGCGCCTGCTCATCTGCGCGACGGGCCGGCGCAGCCTCGCGGCGGCGGCGGAGCTGCGCGCGCGCGGACTCGCCGAGGTGTTCTCGCTGCGCGGCGGCATTGCCGCGCTCGAGTGAGAGCGCCGGTCAGCCGCGCACCTGCCCCGTTCCCCGCACGACGTACTTGTAGCTCGTCAACTGCTCGACGCCCACCGGACCGCGGGCGTGGAACCGGTCGGTCGAGATGCCGATTTCCGCTCCCATGCCGAACTCCCCGCCGTCGGCGAACTGCGTCGAGGCATTGTGCAGCACGATGGCGCTGTCCACGCGCCGCAGGAAGCGCTCCGCCGTGGCCTGATTCTCCGTGACGATGGACTCGGTGTGGGCGGAGCCGTAATGGGCGATGTGCGCGATCGCCTCGTCCACGCCGTCGACCACTCGCGCGGCGATGATGGCGTCGAGGTACTCGGTGTGCCAGTCGGCCTCGGACGCGGCGCGAACGCGCGGGTCGACCTGCCGCACCGTCTCATCGCCACGCACCTCGCACCCGGCATCGAGCAGCGCGCGCACCACCGGCGCGAGATGCGTGTGCACGCACCCGCGATCCACCAGCAACGTCTCGGCGGCCCCGCAGATCCCCGTGCGCCGCATCTTGGCATTGAGCGCGATCGCCTGCGCCATGCGCACATCCGCGTCGCGGTCGACGTAGACGTGGCAGTTGCCCTCGAGATGACCGATCACCGGCACCCGGGCTTCGCGCTGAACTCGCTCGACCAGACTCTTGCCGCCGCGCGGCACGAGGACGTCGATGTAGTCCGTCATCCCGGCGAGCATGTAGCCGACCGCCGAGCGCTCGCTCGTCGGCACGAGTTGGATGCTCTCGGGCGGCAGGCTCCCGGCCTCGAGCCCCTCGAGCAGGCACGCGTGGATCGCCGCGTTGGAATGCCGGCTCTCGGAGCCACCCCGGAGGATCACCGCGTTGCCGGCCTTCACGCACAGCGCTCCGGCATCGGAGGTGACGTTGGGTCGGCTCTCGTAGATGATGCCGATGACCCCGAGCGGAACGCGGATGCGCTGGATGGTGAGCCCGTTCGGCCGCTGCCATTCGGCCGCGGTGGTGCCCACGGGGTCGGGCAGCGCGACCACGTCCTCGACCGCCTGAGCCATGGCCTGCACGCGCCGCTCATCGAGCGCGAGGCGATCGAGTCGCGCGCTCCCCGCGCCGGTGGCACGGGCGGCGGACAGATCGCGCTCGTTGGCGGCCAGAATGTCGCCGCTGCGAGCCCGCATGGCCGCCGCCGCCGCCGAGAGCGCCACGTTCTTGGCCGTCGTGGAGGCGAGAGCGAGCACCGGCGCGGCCCGCAAGGCGGCGCGCCCGATCCGATCCATGATCTCGCCGACCTCCTTGCGAGTGACCGGTGCGCTCATGGCTGCACCGCCACGTCGGTCGCGAGCTCCTGCCTGAGCAGCACGAGGTCGTCTCGATGGATCATCTCGTCGCGTCCTCTGAAGCCGAGAAGCGCCTCGATCTCCGAGGACTTGCGTCCCATGATCTTCGCGGCGTCGACGTCCGAGTAGGCGATGATCCCGCGGGCGATCTCGCTGCCGTCGCTCGTGAGCACGCTCACCGTGTCGCCCCGGTCGAACCGGCCGCGCGAACCGGTGACTCCCGCCGGCAGGAGACTCCGACCCTCGAGCAGGGCGCGAAGCGCCCCGAAATCGATCGTCACCGCTCCGGCGGGACGCAGCGAGCCGGCGATCCACTGCTTGCGGGCGGCGATCGGCGTGGCATTGGGAACGAACCAGGTGCACCGGCCCCCTTCCTCGATGCGCCGGACAGGATGGCGAAAGTGTCCGGCGGCAATGCACAGGTGGCAGCCGGCCGAGACGGCGATCCGCGCCGCCAGAATCTTGGTCGCCATGCCGCCCGTGCCGAGATCCGAAACCGACCGCCCGGCCATGGCCTCGATCTCCGGCGTGATCTTGAGCACTTCCCGCACGAAGCTCGCCGTCGGGTCCTTGTTCGGATCGGCGGTATAGAGGCCCTCGACGTCCGAGAGCAGCACCAGACAATCCGCCCCGGTCATCTGCGCCACCCTGGCCGCGAGGCGATCATTGTCCCCGTAACGGATCTCGGCGGTCGCCACGGTGTCGTTCTCGTTGATGACGGGGAGCGCACCGAGGGAGAGCAGGGTCTCGAGAGTCGCGCGGGCATTGAGGTAACGCCGGCGCCGCTCGCTGTCCTCCAGGGTGAGCAGTACCTGGGCAACCGTGACATCGCGGCTCTCGAGCAGCTCCTTGTACGCGTGGGCGAGGCGAATCTGGCCCACCGCCGCCGCCGCCTGGCTCTCCTCGAGGCGCAGCGGACCTCTCGCCAGGGCGAGCTGTCGCCGACCGAGAGCGATGGCGCCCGAGGAAACCAGAATCACCTGCTGAGCTCTCCGGCGCAACCGCAGCAGATCCTCGACCAGAGTCTCGAGCCAGGTCCGATTGATGCGTCCGGACTCCGGATCCACCAGCAGAGCGGACCCGACTTTCACGACGACGCGTCGGGCCCGGACGAGCGGCGAGCGATCACTCTGGCGGGGACCGGTCATGGGAAAACTATACGTGGTCTGCCCCACGGATTCACGGCAGGAGCTCGGGCTCGAGCCCCCGGCCGCTCGTTGCTCCCGGCCAAAGCTACCCCTAAACTGGCAACCGCCCAAGCTGAGGAAACACGCGGTGAGCAGAGATTACGAACCGGTCCCCGGACAGTGGTACGAGAATCTGGAGGACGAAGAGTCGTTCCGTGTCCTCACGGTCGACGAGGACTCGGAGCTGGTCGAGATCGAATACCTCGATGGGGACATCGAGGAGATCGACCTGGAGACCTGGCACGAGATGGACCTCGAGCCGTGCGCGGAGCCCGAAGGCTGGTCCGAATCCAACGAGGACGAGGAGGAAGAGGAGGAGGACGACTGGGACGAGGACGAAGACGAGGAGGATGACGAGGACGAGGACGACGATGATGATGATGATGATGATGACGACGACGATTGGGACAAGGATGAGGAGCGCGGCGAGTACTGAGCCTGCCGGGCAGCGCCTGCCCGTGCCGCGGGGGCGAAGGCGCCCCAACCCGTAACCCTGGAGAAGCGCGCCGTGGTTCGCAGCGCGTCGAGCC
>JAKAZP010000217.1 GCA_021815905.1 Pseudomonadota bacterium
TCGAGGGGGGAGAGATGGCCCATCAGCACGAAGTACCGCCCGCGATAGCTTCCCGAATGCTCGATCGCCACCACATCCGCCGGCGACTCGACCGCGCACAGGAGCGAGGCCTCGCGTTGCGGTGCGACGCAGATCGCACACAGGTCCTCCTCGGTGAGCATGCGGCAGCGCCCGCAGCGCTTGACCGACCCGAGGGCCTCCTCGAGTGCCTGGGCGAGCGAGCGTGCGGCCGGCCGGCCCTCCTGGAGAAGGTGGAACGCCATTCGCTGCGCGGTCTTCGGGCCGACACCGGGCAGCGAGCGCAGCGCCTCGATCAGCCGGCCAAGCCTCGGCGAGTGCTTCATGGGACTCTCACCGGCGCAGAGCCGTGCCCACCGTGGCAGAGGGCGCGCGGCGGGCAAAAGTCGCGCCTTTGACCCGCGCCCAAGAGCGTCGCGACAGGATGGCCGATCCCGAGCATGTTTAAAAAGGCAATTTCATCCCCGGGGGCAGCTGCAGCCCCGCGGTGACGGAAGCCATCTTCTCCTGAACGCGCGCCTCCACTTTGTGCACGGCGTCGTTCACTGCCGCCGCGATCAGGTCCTCGAGCATCTCGCGGTCCTCGCCGACCACCGCGGGCTCGATCTGCACGCGCCGCGTCTCGTGCCGCCCGCTCATGGTCACCTTGACCATGCCGCCGCCGGCCTCGCCCACGACCTCGATGGCGGCGATCTCCTCCTGGACCTTCTGCATGTTGGCCTGCATGGCCTGCGCCTGCTTCATGAGGTTGTTGAAATTACCTCGCATGAGATCGCTCCTCGACTGCCTACTTTGATGGGCGAACGCTCTCGGGCAGCACCGTGGCGCCGAAGCGCTCGCGAAAGCCCCGCACGCCGGGATCCGCCTCGAATGCCCGCCGGGCGCCCTCGAGCTCCTCGAGCGAGGCGCGCTCTCCGGCCTGCGCCGGTGTCTCGGCCTGCGGCACCGCCGCCGAGAACTCGATGCGGACGGCCTGCCCGAAGTGCTTCGACAATGCCTGCGTGAGCTTCTCCTCGAGCGAGGGCGTGCGCATGGATTTGCTGCGCGGGTCGAGCGCGAGCCGCACCAAGGCCCCGTCGCGTCCGAGCAGCGCGCAATGGCTCGCCAGCTGCCGGGCGGCCCCCAGCAGATCGAGCGCGGCGACGATCGAGCCCCACTCATCGCTGGCGTGCGCTGCGCTTGCCGCTCCTGCGGGCGCGCCAGGCGCGCCGCCACGATCGGCCGCCGGCTCGAGTGCCGCCCGGCCCGAGCCGGCCCCGCTGGTCGCGGAGCTCGAGCCCGCGGCACCGCTCCTGCGCACGGTCCCGGCCGCGGCCTGCGGCCGGAAGGCCACCATTCTGAGCAGCGTCATCTCGAAGCCTGCGCGAGGGTCGGGCGCGAGCGCCAGGTCGCGCCGTCCGACGATCGCCGTCTGATAGTAGAGCTGCACGTCCTCGGGGGCGATCTCGCGCGCGAGGCGCTCGATCAGCTCGCTCGGGTACAGCTCGTCGCCTTCGAAGTCGCTCACCACCTGCCGCGTGGCGACACGCACGAGGAGCGAGGCCAGCTCATCGAGCAGCTGTCCGTAATCGGGAGCCCACTGCTCGAGCGCCTGGGCGGCCCGCAGCAGCTCCGCGGCATCGACCGCGACGAGCCGCTCGGCGATCCGCACCACGTGATCGCGGGAGACGGTGCCGAGCATGGCGCGCGCCTCCGCCTCGCCGGCGCGGCCGCCGCCGAATGCGATGAGCTGGTCGAGCAGGGACAGGGCGTCGCGCAGACTCCCGTCCGCCGCCTGGGCGAGGAGGGAAAGACCCGCCGGCTCGAAGCCGATCCCCTCGCGCTCGAGGATGGCGCGCAGATGCTCGGCGATCTGCGCGCTCGGGATGCGCTTCAGATTGAACTGCAGGCAACGCGACAGCACGGTCACCGGCAGCTTCTGCGGGTCGGTCGTCGCCAGCAGGAATTTGACGTGCGGCGGCGGCTCCTCGAGCGTCTTCAGCAGCGCGTTGAACGAATGCGTCGAGAGCATGTGCACCTCGTCGATGAGGTACACCTTGTACCGGCCGCGCGTCGGCGCATATTGCACGTTGTCGAGCAGCTCGCGCGTGTCGTCGACCTTGGTGCGCGAGGCGGCGTCGACCTCGATGAGATCGATGAAGCGTCCCGCGTCGATCTCGCGGCAGCTCGCGCATTCACCGCACGGCTCGGGCGTGACGCCCCGCTCGCAGTTGAGGCATTTGGCGAGGATGCGCGCGATCGTGGTCTTGCCCACGCCGCGGGTTCCGGTGAACAGAAACGCGTGATGAATGCGGCCGGTCTCGAGCGCGTTCACCAGGGCGCGGCGCACGTGGTCCTGGCCGACCAGCTGGCCGAAGGTCCTCGGCCGCCACTTGCGCGCGAGCGCCGTATAGCTTTCGGTCATCTCTCAGGGCCTTCGTAGGTGGAGGCGGCCCGTATCAGCGAAAGCTCCGGCACCCGACATCGCCGCTGCCGCTGCTGCCTTCCGGCCCTGACGGGGTTCACGACGGGTCGTCGCGGAGTAGCCGACACGGGCCACCATGGACTTCAAATGCTGCCGCTGACGTTCGTGGGTTCGAATCCCGCCCCGCGGACGGCGCATCTCGAAACCATCTGGCGGAGAGGGTGGGATTCGAACCCACGAACACCCGTTGAGATGTTACTGGAATTCCAGTCCAGCGCCTTCGACCGCTCGGCCACCTCTCCGCGCGCTGCGCCATGATACTACGGCCGCTTCGGTCGCCGGGCCCGGCTCCAGGCGAGCTCAGGCCGGGGGTACCCCGGGCGCGTGCGGCACTTCGTACGAGGGCGGAGCGTCGAGGCACGGATCCTTCGGGCCCGGCGGCGGCGGTACCGGACCCTTGATCTTCGGGATGTCGAGCGAATGGCTCGTGTCGGGCGCGTCCAGGCCCACGGGAATCCTGAGCGGCGGAATGCTCCCGGCACTCATGTAGGGCGCCGGCTTGTTGCAGCTCGAGGGGCGCAGCATGCGGTGAAACGTGTGGCAACCGGAAAGCGCGAGCAGCACGGCCGCGCCGAGAGCCCACGAGGCTCTGAACTTCATTCGACACTCCTGGTTCAATACCTAATCGAGCGAGCCCGCCGCCTCGAGCGCCGCGAGCACCGCCGGCTGATGAGCCTCGGCGAGCTCCGTGAGCGGCAGGCGGATGCCGCGTTCGATCCGCCCGAGCCTGGCGAGCGCCCACTTGGCGGGAATGGGGTTGGCCTCGAGAAACAGCGCCCGGTGCACACCGGCGAGCGCCGCATCGAGCCGCTCCGCCTCCGCCGCATCGCCACGCCGCGCCGCGGCGACCATCGCCGCCATGGCCCCCGGGGCCACGTTGGCCGTCACCGAAATGACGCCCCGGGCGCCGGCGAGAATCGCCTCCCGGGCCGTCGCATCGTCCCCGCTCAGCACGCTGAAGCCCGGCCGGCAGGTTCCGAGGAGCTCGCGAACCCGCTCCGCCCCCGGTACCGCCTCTTTGACTGCGACCACCTGCGGGAGTTGCGACAACCGCCCGACGGTCGCCGGCAGCATATCCACCGCCGTGCGGCTCGGCACGTTGTAGAGGATCAGCGGCTTGCCCGAGGCCTCGGCCGCCGCCCGGAAATGCCGGTAGAGCCCTTCCTGCGGCGGACGATTGTACGCCGGCGTGACCACGAGAATCCCGTCGATGGGCAGCTCGGAGAGCCATTTGACGCGCGCCACGGTGCTCGCGGTGCTGCTCGTGCCGGCGCCCGCGATGACCGCGACCCGATGGCGGCCCTGCTCGCAGGCGCGGAGCGTCAGCTCGCGCAGCTCCGGCTCGGTCAAGGTCGGCGACTCCCCGGTCGTCCCGCCGACCACGATGCCGCTCGTGCCGCTCTGCGCATGCCAATCCACCAGGCGCGCCCAGGCGGCCAGATCGATCGAGCCGTCGGCCCGCATGGGCGTGACGATTGCGACTAGACTGCCTGAGTACATTCGAGCTCTGGATGCGGCGGCGCGAAGCCGCGAAGTATATCCGCTCTTCGCCGCCCCTAGCCTTCGGATCAGGCCAAAGGCAGCCATCCGTGCGCGGACCGTCGCCAGCGAGCGGCTCTCCCGGTACACTCCGCCGAGCACCGTGGAACCCGATCGCCCCACAGAACCGATGAAGCAGCACCTGGCCATTTCGGCGATCGGCAGCGACCGCACGGGGATGGTCCACGAGCTGACGCGAGTGGTGAGCGAGTGCGGCGGCAACATCACCGAGAGCCGCATGGCGACGCTCGGCACCGAGTTCGCGATGCTGCTGCTCGTCTCGGGCAACTGGCACGCCCTCGCCAAGCTCGAAACCGAGCTCAAGCGTCTCTCAGAGACGAGCAGCCTCAGCGTGCACCTGAAGCGCACGGAGCCGCGCACCGCGCGCACGGACATGCTGCCGTACTCGATCGACGTGGTCTGCCTCGATCAGACGGGTATCGTCTCCGGGCTCGCGGGATTCTTCGCCACCCGGGGAATCGACATCGCGGAGGTCTCGACGCGCAGCTATCCCGCCGCCCATACCGGCGCGCCGATGTTCTCGGTGCAGATGATCGTCAACGTCCCGAGCCGCATCCATGTGGCGCACCTGCGCGAGGAATTCATGGAGTTCTGCGACTCGCTCAATCTCGATGCCATCCTCGAACCGGTGAAATCCTAGGAATTCTCCCGACGATGCCCAAGATCGCGCCCGGGGCCGCGGTGCCCGACTTCTCTCTGCCCGCCACGGACGGCGGCAGTTTCCGGCTGAAGAACGCGGCCGGCCATCCGCTGGTGATCTATTTCTACCCGAAGGACATGACCTCCGGGTGCACGCGCGAGTCGCAGGACTTTCGCGATCTGCACGCCGCATTCCGCAAGGCCGGCGTCGAGGTGGTCGGGATCTCGCGCGACGGCGTCGCCTCGCACGAGAAATTCAGGACCCGGGAGCGGCTGCCGTTCGCGCTGCTGTCGGACGCGGACGAGAAGGTGTGCAAGCTGTTCGACGTCATCCGCGAGAAGAGTCTCTACGGCAGGAAGTACCTCGGCGTCGAGCGCAGCACCTTTCTGCTCGATGCCAAGGGCGTGCTGCGGCGCGAGTGGCGCAAGGTG
>JAKAZP010000218.1 GCA_021815905.1 Pseudomonadota bacterium
TTCGGCCTGTGCTACATGAGCCAGGCGCTGATGAACGGGAGCCTCGCGCTGTACTACGGTATCTGGAGCGTGATGGCGGTGGTCGGCGCGGGTACGCTGCCGGTCACCTGGACGCGTGCCGTCAACAATCGCTTTCAGGCGCGCAAGGGTCTCGCCCTGGGGCTCACCCTGCTCGGCACGGGCCTGTTCGGCTTCGCGTGCAAGTCCTATACGACGGCGCTCATCGCGCACTTCGGCTGGCGCGGAGCCTACGTCGGCATCGGACTGCTGCCGCTCCTGCTCGCACTGCCGGTGGCGCTGAGGGCGTTCCACGATGTCGGCGAGGGCGAGAGCCGCCAGGAGCGCAAGGCGCGGGCCGCGGAGCTTGCGGCGATCACGCCCGGCCTGACGCTCAAGCAGGCCCTGCGGGACGTGCGCTTCTGGATCATGGGAATCGCGTTCCTGCCGATCTCATTCGCGGTGGGCGGCCCCATTCCCAACCTCGAGAACATCCTGCACACGGCGGGTTTCCATGGCGGGGAGATCGTCTCGCTCACGCAGTGGGTGGGGCTGTCGGTGATCCTGGGCAGGGTGGCGGGTGGCTGGCTCATCGATCGCCTCTGGGCTCCCGCGGTCGCGTTCGTCCTGCTCGCCGCGTCAGCCCTGGCCTGCATCGTGCTGGCCCGAGGCGGCTTCGGATACGAGGGCGCCGCGCTCTCGATCGCGGCGATCGGATGTTCCGCGGGCCTCGAGTACGATCTCATGGCGTTTCTCGTGGCCCGCTATCTCGGCATGAAGAGCTATGGCTCGATCTACGGGACGCTCTACGGCTTCTTCGCTCTCGGCGCAGGCGTGGGTCCGCCGGTCTATGGCGCCATTTTCGATCGCTCGCATTCCTACGGCGGCATCCTCCTCGCCTCGGCCGCGCTGTTCCTGCTGGGAGCGATCCTGCTCCTCGCCCTGGGTCCCTACCGCCGTTTCAACGAGGCCGGTCGGGCGCAGCCGGCCGCCGGCGCGCCGGCGACGAGCGCCGGAAACTGACCGCGCATCAGTCCGCCTCGATCACCTCGACCAGCGTGCCGTCCGGGCCGCGCAGCGTGCCGGCACGGCGACCGCCGTAGAGCAGGCCCGATGCCGCGCCCGGGGCCGTGACCCAGGCCTCGCCGGGAATGCCATCGAGGTGCGCATGCGCGAGGCTGACGAGGGCAATGCCCGGCATGAGATCGCCCGCAACTCCCGCGCGCGCCGTGGCCTGCGGCGGGTACTGATCGAACTCCAGAAAGCAGTCGCGCTGGTGTACGCCGGTGGCGATCAGGTGGCGCTGGGAGTCCGGCAGCGAGAACGCCGCCGAAAGGACCGAATAGCCGATCTCCATCCGGCGCCCGAGCTCGACGCCGAGCGTCCGGGAGAACCAGTTCATGGACTCGCCGATGTCCGAGCAGGCGAGCACCACGATGAAGAGCCGATCGACGAGAGATCGGGCGCGCGGCAGGTCGTACTCCGGCAGATCCCCGCGAATCTGCGTGAGAAACACCACGTCGCCATCGGGGCCCTGGACCTGCATCGGAAAGATGGTGGGCAAGCCATCGAGCTCGCGCGGCGGACCGATGATCGTGAACGGGGAGCGCTCGAGGCGTGCGCACACCTCGAGAGTGTCGCGCACGCACAGCTCGATCGCCGCCCAGCCGTAGGTGCGCAATGGCTGGAATGCGGGCGCCGGCGCGCTCTCGATGAAGCGCAGGAAAACCTGCTCGGAGGAAGCGGGCAGCATGAGCGCATAGCGACGGCCGGCCGCACGGGGCGCGCCCCAGGATGCCGCGAGCGAGTCCGACACGCGGCCTTCCTCGGCCATCACGTATCCGAGGCAATCGCGGTAGCGGGCCACCGTCGCATCCAGTGCGGGGGTGGTGAGCGTCGCCGCGCGCAGCCTTCTCACGGCAATGCCTCAGGAAGCGCTGCTGCGGGCCGCGAGAATGTGGGTGCGCATCGCGGCGGCCGCCCACTCCGGGTCGCGCGCCTCGAGGGCGTTCACGATCTCGAGGTGATGAGATGCGCTGCGCACGAGCTCCTCGGCGCTGTAGCGAGCGAAGGTCTTGAGCACGATGGGCGCCTCGATCAGGATGGGCATCAGCCTGGCCAGGCGGGTGTTGCCCGAAAGCTCCTGCACCCGCCGATGGAAGCGGCTGTTGAGATCTCCGATTCTCTCGACGAATCCGGGTGCGCGGGTCTCGCTCTCGAGCTTCTGCCGCTCGGCAACCTCGCGCAGCTGCCCGAGCTCCTCGGGCCCGGCGCGCTTCGCGGCGCGCGCCGCTCCGTAGGGCTCGATGAGCGCTCGCAGCTCGAACACATCGTTCACGTCATCGGCCGTCCACTCGACGACGATGGCGCCCTGGTTGGCCGCGACGGTCACGTAGCCCTCCGCCTGCAGGCGCCGCAGCGCCTCGCGCACGGGCGTGCGACTGACGCCGCTCGCCGTCGCGACCTCCTGCTCGGTGAGGCGCATGGCCGCCGGATAGACCCCTCTCAGGATGCGCTCGCGCACGGTGAGGTACGCCCTCTCGGCGGCGCGCGCGAGCGAGGGATCCCGACGCTCAGTCACGGTCACTACCCGAAATTGTATGCAATCTTGACCACCTCGGTGGGTTTTGCGCTATCCTGGCGCCAGATCAGACGATAGCAGTATACAATCAAGCTCGCGCATATGAACGTCGAACTGCTCGATGTGGCGCCCCGGGACGGCCTGCAGCTGCAGCCGCGTCCGGTCTCCACGGCGGTGAAAGTCGAGCTCATCGAGCGATTGCTCGCCGCCGGAATCCGCCGCATCGAGGTCGCGAGCTTCGTCAGCCCGAAAGCCGTCCCCCAGATGGCCGACGCCGAGACGCTGCTCGAATCACTGCCGCGGCCCACGGGAGTCAGCTTCACCGGGCTCGTGCTCAATCGGAAGGGGTTCGAGCGCGCGGTCGCCGCCGGGTGCCATGAAGTCGGCATGGTAGTGGTCGCGACCGACACCTTCAATCGGCGCAATCAGGGCGTCTCCACCGCCGAGTCCATGGAGACCTGGGCGCAGATCGCGCCGCAGGCGCATGCGCTCGGCGTGCGCGCGCAGGTGACGGTTTCCGCCGCATTCGGCTGCCCGTTCGAAGGCGAGGTCCCGCTCGAGCGGGTGCTCGAGATCGCCGAGCGGGTGGCCGCGGCCCATCCGCACGAGATCTGCTTTGCCGACACCATCGGCGTCGCGGTGCCGGCGCAGGTGCGCGCGCTCATCCGCGCGGCCAAGGCGCGTTTGCCCGGGATTGCGCTGCGCTGTCATTTCCACAACACCCGCAACACCGGATATGCCAACGCCATCGCCGCGGTCGAAGCCGGGGTGGAGAGGCTCGATGCCAGCCTCGGCGGCATCGGCGGCTGCCCATTCGCCCCGCGCGCGACCGGCAACATCGCGACCGAGGACCTGGTCTATCAGCTCGAGCGCTCCGGCGTCGCCACCGGGGCCGATCTCGAGGCGCTGATCGAGGCGGCTCGCTGGCTCGAGCAGGCGCTCGGCGCGCCGGTCCCCGGCCTGCTCATGAAAGCGGGGGGATTCCCGCGGCGGGACTCCGCCCCAAGAGTCCAACAGTGACGCTCCACCGACCACAAGAGTGACCCATGTCGTACCGTCTAGGAGTCGATGTCGGAGGAACCTTCACCGATCTGCTGCTCGTCGATGAGCAGACCGGTCGCACCTGGTCCGCGAAGGTTCCCAGCACGCCCGCCGATCAGTCGATCGGCGTCCTGCAGGGCATTACGCGGGTCTGCGAGCGCGCCGGCATGTCAGCGCGCGAGATCGGGCACGTCATGCACGGCACCACGGTCGCCACCAACACCGTGCTCACCGGCACGGGCGCCCGCTGCGGCCTCGTGACCACCCGGGGCTTCCGGCAGGTGCTGCAGATCGCGCGCTCCTTCGTTCCCGGCGGCCTCGGCGGCTGGGTGATCTACAACAAGAGCCTGCCTCTTGCGCCTCTCGCGCTCACGGTGGAAGCGGACGAGCGCATCGGCGCGCGCGGCGAGATCGTGCGTGCGCTCGATGAGGACGGCCTGCGCGCGAGCCTGCGCGCGCTCGGGGAGAAGAAGATCGAGGCGCTCACGATCTCTCTCATCAACTCCTACGCGAACGACGCCCACGAGCGGCGCATCCTCGAGATCGCCGGGGAGGAGCTCCCCGGGGTGCCCGTCTCGCTCTCATCACAGGTGGTGCCCGAGATGCAGGAATACGAGCGCACGGTGACCACCGTCGCCAACTCCTACGTCCGGCCCCGCGTGTCACGCTACGTGCGCAATCTCAAACACAAGCTCGAGCACCTCACCGATTCGGTGCAGCTGCACATCCTGCGCTCGGATGGGGGATTGGCGTCGGCGACTTCCGCCGAGTCCTTCCCCGTCAACCTGCTGATGTCGGGGCCCGCGGGCGGCGTGACCGGCGCGCTCTGGGTGGCACTGCAGGCGGGTTACCGCAACCTGCTCACCCTCGATGTGGGCGGCACATCGACCGACGTGGCGCTCATCCAGGACGGCGAGCCGCGGCTGCGCCGCGAGACCACCGTGGGAGATATCACCGTGCGCGCCCCGTCGGTCGACATCCGCACCGTGGGCGCCGGGGGCGGCTCGATCGCGCACGTTCCGGAGCTCACGAAGGCGCTGCGCGTCGGCCCCCAGAGCGCCGGCGCGGACCCCGGTCCCGCCGCCTACCGCAAAGGCGGCCTCGAGCCCACCGTGACGGACGCCAACATCGTGCTCGGCTACCTCCCCGAGGCTCAGCGCCTGGGCGGGGACATGGTGCTCGACCATGCCGCGGCGCGCGAAGCGGTGGGGAAGATCGCGACCGCGCTCGGGCTGTCGCTCGAGGACGCGGCGCTCGGGATCTACAACATCGTGAACGAGAACATGACCGGCGCGCTGCGGCTCGTTTCGATCGAGCAGGGCTACGACCCGCGGGACTACGCGCTCATCGCCTTCGGCGGCGCGGGACCGCTGCATGCCAATGCGCTCGCGCGCCTGCTCGGGTCCTGGCCGGCCATCATTCCCCCGGGGCCGGGAGTGCTGTGTGCGCTCGGGGACTCCACCACCGCG
>JAKAZP010000219.1:0-3828 GCA_021815905.1 Pseudomonadota bacterium
CAGCGCATCATCGCGGAAAACGACCCGGCTGCCGGGCGTACGGCGCTCGCGCGCCGGTTGGCGCGGCATCGCCTCGCCGAGGCGCTCGCTGCGCCCCTGCCGCGGGGCGCCCGCTGAGCCGCGGCGGAGCACCGGTGAGCGCAGTGATGCAAGGGGACCGGAGCGCCACGCCCGGAGAGCGTCCCGTCCCCGCCCTCGAGCTGCCGCCGCTGGCCGGCAGCGCGGTGGTGCTCGGCACGCTCGCGCTGTCGCTCGCCACGTTCATGAACGTGCTCGACACCTCGATCGCGAACGTGTCGATTCCGGCGATCGCGGGCGATCTCGCCGTCTCGCCGGACCAGGGAACGTGGGTCATCACCTCCTTCGCGGTCGCGAACGCGATCTCGATGCCGCTCACCGGCTGGCTGACGCGCCGCATCGGGCAGGTGCGGCTGTTCACCGCCTCGACGCTGCTGTTCGTCTTCGCTTCGTTCCTCTGCGGCCTCGCGCCCTCGCTGAATCTCCTGGTCGCCTTCCGGGCGCTCCAGGGGCTGGTGGCGGGTCCCATGATCCCGCTGTCACAGGCGCTGCTGCTCTCGAGCTATCCGCGCTCCAAAGCCGGCGCCGCGCTCGGAGTGTGGTCGATGACGACGCTGGTGGCGCCGGTGGTGGGCCCGCTGCTCGGAGGCTGGATCACGGACAACATCTCCTGGCCCTGGATCTTCTACATCAACGTGCCGATCGGCATCGTCGCGGCCGCCATCACCTGGGCCATCTACCGCCACCGCGAGACGCCGACCGTGCGGCTGCCCATCGACAAGGTGGGACTCGGACTGCTCGTGCTCTGGGTCGGAGCGATGCAGATCCTGCTCGACAAAGGCAAGAACCTCGACTGGTTCGGCTCGCCGTTCATCGTCACGCTGGCCGTCGTCGCGGTGATCGGGTTCTGCCTGTTCCTCGTCTGGGAGCTCACCGACGAGCATCCCATCGTCGAGTTGAGCCTGTTCCGCCGCCGCAATTTCACCGTGAGCACCCTCGCGATGCTCACCGCCTACGGGCTCTTCTTCGGCAACGTCGTACTGCTGCCGCTGTGGCTGCAGCAGTACATGGGCTACACCGCGACGCTCGCGGGGTTCGTGCTGGCTCCGGTCGGCGTGCTGGCGATCCTGTTCACGCCATTCGTCGGCCGGTTCATGAACCGCGTCGACCCGCGCTGGTTCGTCACCCTGTCGTTCCTCGTATTCTCCCTGGTGATGTTCATGCGCTCGGACTTCACCACGCAGGCGGGGATCGGGACGCTGCTGCTGCCGACTTTCATCCAGGGCGTGGCGATGGCGACGTTCTTCATTCCACTGCTCGCGCTCGCATTCTCCGGACTCGAGCCGAACAAGATCCCCTCGGCCTCGGGACTGATCAATTTCGCGCGCATCACCGCCGGCTCGTTCGCCACCTCGATCACGACCACGCTCTGGGACCGGCGCGCGACGTTGCATCACGCACGCCTGGTCGGACTGCTGACGCCCTCCAATCCGGTGGCCTCGCAGGTGCTGGCGAGGATGCACGCGAGCGGCTTGACCAGCCAGCAGAGCTACGCCCTGCTCAATCACATGGTCGACAACCAGGCGTACATGCTCTCGGCCGACGACATCTTCTATGTCTCGGGGTTTCTATTCCTCGGGCTGGTCGCGCTCGTCTGGCTCGCGCATCCCTCGAGCTACGGCGGTAACTCCGAGGCGACGGCCGGGGCGCACTGAGCCGGCGCCGACGCGGCCGTTCGGGATCGGTCGCGGCGAGGCTATCGGAGCGCGCGCAGAATGCGCGGTGGCAGAAGACACCTGAGCGTGCCCGTGCCGCTTCGCGCCGCGCCGCCGAAGCCGATGCAGGCGATGGCGCTCTTCTTGAGCTCGAATGCCTGACCCGGTGCGCCGCCGCGCAGGCAAGCGGCGAGCAAGCTTCCGAGGTCCGGCTGATGGCCGAACGCCGCCACGGTTCCGCCCTTTCCGCAGCGCTCACCCACCGCCTCGAGAATCGCCTCGATGCCGCCGCCCGGCCGCAGCGCCTCGCAGTCGATCCCATCGGGCCAGCCGGCCACCTCGGCAAAGAGGGCGGCCGTATCGCGGGCACGAACGAAGGGGCTCGTCAGCACGACGCCGGGCCGCTCGAGCATTCGCTTCGCTCCCGCGGCGACCTTGCGCGCGCGCGCGATGCCGTCCGGCGTCAGCGGGCGGTCGGCGTCCTTGGGCCAGCGACGCGGATTGCGATCGTAGGCGGCCGCGTGCCTCACGAGCAGAAGCTGCGCGCTCACAGCTCTCCTTCGGGTGCGGCGCTCGGCCGCTCGAGGCGCGGCGCGCCCCTGCCGGAGCCCGGCGGGGAGCGTCCCTCGAGCCGCGCGAGCCGCGCGAGCAGCGCCTTCCAACGATGGCCTTCGAGCTTGCGCCAGTCCTTCTCGATGCGCCGTCCCATCCTTACAGCCTCCCGCGAGTGTCGTTCGGCGAGGCGCCCCATGAGAAACACCGACTCGGCGGGCACGTCCGCGGGCGGACGGATCGCAAGTCCGAGGAGAACCCGGGTGATGACGCAAGCGTCCTGTTGCTCGCCCAGCCTGGACTGCAACCGGCGCAGCGCCTCGAGCATCTCTTGCGCCGGTCGTCCGTAAAGCGATGCGCAGGTCTCGAGCGCGTAGCGCAGCTTCTTGGTCCTGGCACGCAGGGCGTGATAGTCGCTCATCGGAGCCCCGGGCCGCAGGCGGCGGACCCGCTTGCGCAGCTTGCGGTAGCGGGTGCGGATCAGATCCGGGAAAACCGAGACGGCTCGCACGGACCCCTCCCGACCGGAGAACGTCGATCGATTCTCGGACGCGAGACTCGAGAAGCGCTCCAGCCACTCCCGGGTCGCCCGGGCGTTCAGTGCGCGAAGCATGCGCGCCCGGGAAGTCGCCCGCTCGGCTGCGACGTAGCGCGTGAGCGGCTCGAGCGTGGCGCGATGGGCTTGCGGCAGACGATCGGCGAAGGAGTCGATCTCGGCGCTGACGATGTCGAGGTCCCGGACTTCCCCCAACGTCCCGAGCAGGCGTGTCAGTCTGCGGCGGGTCCTGCGCACGGCGACGGGGAGGTAGGGGGCGAACACGGTGAGAATGGCGTCCATTCGCCGCCCCGCCGCGCGCAGCGCATGAAGCTCCTCGGGATCCTCACCGAGCCTCGCGCCCGGCTCGTGGGCACGCCAGTCGTCGAGCCGCGCAGCGAGCGTCTGCAGCACGGCGTGATCGACGGGCGTCCAAAGGTCTATCGGGACGGGGAGGCGCTGCCGCTCGAGCGGCGGCGGGGCGAGCGCCGCGGCGTGCAGTCCGGCCGCGAACTTGCTCGAGCCTGCCGGCCCGAGGGCGCAATCGGCTCGCAGCCGATCGACGAAAGGCCCGAGCGCCTCGATCGCTTCCGCTCCGCACGCCTCGATTTCGACCCGAAGCAGGGGGCGCTCGAGGCGCGTCCCGGCTGTCAGGAAGACAGTCTCATCGAGCGCGATCTCGGCCAGATCCTTGGGCGTTTCGAGGCGGCGGACGTCGAAACGCCTGCGGGACGTGCGCAGATCGAAGAGCGTGCGCAGACCCTGTTCGCCCGCGACATCCCGCACGCGGGAGGCGACCGGGCCGGCCGACTTCTCCAGGGCGCTCATTGCGGCATTCGGCAATGCCTCGGTGAGCTCTCGCCGGTCGGCGAGGTCCGGGCGAGCCGAGCGCAGGCCCTTCAGGGTGGCTTCGGCCTCGCCGTTCTTGCGGCGGATTCGCAGGGCGAACCCGGACCGCCATATGCGCCAGTCCGCCGTGTCGAGATAGGCGTCGTGGATCCACGACGC
>JAKAZP010000219.1:3838-5058 GCA_021815905.1 Pseudomonadota bacterium
TTTTTGATGTCCTCGGCCGGTCGCTTTTCGATGGCGAGCCCGTCGATCCGGCTATGCCGCTCGATCCATCGCCCGACCGCATCGAGATTCGTGGCGGACAGCTGCCATTCGACCTCCCGGGTATCCGCGGGGTCGGCGGCCCGGGGCGCAGGCGAGGCGGGAGCGTTGCGGCTCGAGCGGGGTGCCATGGGCTTAGAATAAACCCAAATTGACGCTTCCACGGGCGGTTACGTATCATGCGCGCCCCCCGTGCGGCGGTGTGGCAGCGAGCCACGGCGTCGAGCGGTGGCACGGATGCCGGGCGGCAGGCAGGCTTGGCAGCGGGCATGGACCCGGAGCAGCAGGGCTGCCGAGCGTGCGGGTGAACCGGCGGCTAGAGCCCCGCGTGCCCGTAGCTCAGTTGGATAGAGCACCGGCCTTCTAAGCCGGTGGTCGCAGGTTCGAGTCCTGCCGGGCACGCCAGTGACCTACGCGGCTTCGTTGGGAGCCGCAAATGGGTCGCAGGTTCGAGTCCTGCCGGGCACCAGCCGCGCAGGCCGCGGGCACTTCGAGCGGGGGAGTGGATGACGACGGTGGACGTAGCTCAGCTGGTAGAGTCCCGGGTTGTGATCCCGGTTGTCGTGGGTTCGAGTCCCATCGTCCACCCCATTTGAGCGGGCAGAAGGCGCACCTTCTCCCCGGAGACGATTCGCACGATGGGCCGTTAGCTCAGCTGGTAGAGCAGGAGACTCTTAATCTCTTGGTCGTAGGTTCGATCCCTACACGGCCCACAAATTTACCATGATTATCAGTATCTTGCGAGCGCTCCAGGCTCGCGAGCTTCACTGTATGCGTTATTTAGTGCAGACTCCGTGCAGAGACTTACTCACCGCTGCACGCAGTGCACCGAGGCGCATATGGCTTCAATCCAGCGCATCGTCTCGCCGCTTACGAAGGACGTTTCCTATCGTGCGCAGGTCCGAGTAAAGGGCCGCTCGTCCGAGTCGGCGACATTCCCGAATCGGAAGGAAGCGGAAGCCTGGGCCGCGTCGATCGAGACCGCCATCCGGGAGGGCCGTCATTTCCCGCATGCCGCCGCGAAGCGCACGAGTTTCGATGCGCTCGCCAAGGATTACGTGGAGACGGTCCTGCTGGAGTTCGACGAGGTGCAGCGCGCCGCCCGTACGCTTCAGCTCAACTGGTGGTCCAAGCAGTTTGCCGGCAAGAGTGTCGCCGAGATA
>JAKAZP010000220.1 GCA_021815905.1 Pseudomonadota bacterium
CTTTCCAGGACTGGTCGGTGATGTAGTCCTGGATTTCGGCGGCCTGCCGGGCGGTGAGGCGGGTGTGCACGAACGGAAATCCGGCTCCGCAACCGAAGCAGGGCATTCCCCGCGCCCGGTCGGCACCCGCGAGCACGATGGCGTAGAACTGCCGGTGCACGCCGGCCGGCATGTAGCGAAGATCCGGTATCGCGCCGTCGAGAGTCCAAGCGCCATCGCCGTCGGCGCGCGGTCCGTGACAGTCCCAGCAGACGAATCTGCGATACAGACGCTCACCGGCTTTGACCTCGGCGCGCCCGAAGGTCTCCGGCGGCGGCCGCGGCACCGCGGGGATCGTGACACGGGGAGCGGGGAAGGGCAGATGCCCTTTCAGGCTGAAGGCGAGCAGCCGCGCCGGACCTCGCTTCGATGCGGGCGTGGCCATGTTGCTGCCCCTGTCGAAGAGCCGCGAGCCCGATCCATATCCGACCGGCACGAGCACGTACTGCTCGCCGTTCACCCGGTAGCTGATCGGCACCGCATCGATCGCCGAGCCGGTCCCGACCGACCACAACTTCCGTCCGGTGTCCGAGGCGTAGGCGTCGAATTCACCCGTGCCCTGTCCCGCAAACACCACTCCACCGGCGGTCGAAAGCACGCCGCTGTTGTCCGCAAGCCGCTCATCGACCGTCCAGCGCGCCCGCTGTCGGGCAGGATTCCATGCATAGAGCCTGCCTTGCTGCGCCGTCTCCCCGGGACCCGCATGAACGCGCGCGTCCGCGGCCGGAATGTAGACGAGGCCCGTGAGCGGGCTGTAGCTCATCGGCCACCAGTTGTGAAACGCGGCGGACGTCTCGCCGCCGCCGTAGAGGGCCGGCACGGGAATCATCCGCGGATCGAGCGGCTTGGCGGAGATGAGCCGGCCGGTGCGGGCATCGAGAACGTAGAAGGCGCCGTTCTTGGGCACGGTCATGGCGACGTGCCGCTCCCGACCGCCGACATCGAGGTCCGCCATCACGATCTGCATGTTCTCGGTGTGCGGGCTCGTCTGGTAGTACCAGTTCAATTTGCCGGTCTCGGCGTTTACCGCGACGATGCACCCGGAGAAGAGCTTCTTGCCGCTGATCTTAAGGCCCATGCGGTCCCCGTAGAGCTCATCCGGATCGGCGGCCGTGGTCCCGAAAATGACCTGATTCGTTCGGGCGTCATAGGTGATCGCGGTCCACACGTCCGCTCCGCCCGTCCTCCACCAGTTCTTCCCGTGCCACGTCCTGGCCGCCATCGCGAGGGCAGGCTCCGTCGCGTCGGTCCCACGCCTGCTGTCGGGCACGGTCCAGAAGCGCCAGAGGTGCCGGCCGGTCACCGCATCGACGGCAACGACCGAGCCGCGGACGCCGGTGTCTCCGCCGTTGTAGCCGATGTAGACCCGGCCGCCGCCGACCCGGGGCGAGCCCGTGATTCCCGTCTGCTCGGGATTGCAGACGCGCGTCTGCCACACGCGCGCGCCCGTGGCCGCATCGAGCGCCACGAGCCGGCAGTCGCCGGTCCCGACGTAGACCCTGCCCTTCCACACCGCGACGCCGCGGTTGGTTCGGGCAGCCCAGGAGTTTCGGTAGTGATCGATGCGCACGTGAGGGTCGAATGTCCACAAGAGCGCCCCGTCAGTGGCATTCACCGCATAGACGCGATCGAACGGAGCGGACATGTAAATGACTCCGTCCACCTCGATGGGCTCGGCGGCGAGCCCCATGGGACTCGCGATGTCGAGATACCAGGCGAGGCCGAGTCGACTCACGTTGCGCGCGGTGATCTGCGCGAGGGGACTGAAGTGCTGCTCCTCGTAGCGTCCGTTGACGAGCCAGTCCTCCCCGGTGAGAGCCTCGGCGGCGACGCGCGCGTCCGTCACGTCTCCTGCGCGATGACCGGCCGGCGTGTCTGCGGCAAGCAGGCCCGGCAATCCCCCGCGCGTCAGCATGGCGCAGGCGAGAACGGCGGCTGTCGCTCGAGCGGTAAGGTGCTTCATGACCACGCCCCGGAGGGCTTGCGGCATTCTTCCGTCAGTTTCGCGGAACGCTCGCCGAGCGCATCCGGCCTCCAGCGCCGACCGACAGCGCGACGTAGTATGCGACTCCGACTGCGATCCAGCAGCCGCCGAGGACTTTGGCAACGTGATCCATTCCGTAGAGCACGTACAGGATCACGCCGAGTCCGGCGAGCGGGCAGATCAGATGACGCCACCACGCGCCGGTGCGCCGTCGGAAGAAATAATGGCGGATGACCGCCAGATGCAGCAGTGCGAAGCTGGTGAGGGCGCCGAAGTTGACCACACGGGTCAGATCGCCGATGCGGCGCTCGAAGAGCAGTCCGACGAGGAGCGAGACGCCTGCCACCATGAGCGTGCTGACATGGGGCGTCTTGAAACGCGGATGCACCGCCGCGAGGGCGCGGGGAAGCTTGCGGTCGCGCGCCATCGCGAACAGAACCCGCGAGACCGCCGCCTGCGCGGCCATCGCGTTCGCGATTCCGAACGAGATCACCACGGCGAGAATGGCCGCGACCCCGAGCTCGCGTCCGCCGGCGCGCGCGGCGATCTCGTAGAAAGCGGTCGCCGGGGAGGTGAAGCGCATCCCGCGGCCGAGGTCGGCGGCGATCCAGGTTTGCAGCATGAACAGGACCCCGACCAGCAGCAGCGACAGCAGCGTCGCTCGGGCGATCGCATCGCGCTCGCCGCGGCTCTCCTCGGACAGCGTCGAGATGCCGTCGAATCCGAGAAAAGACAGGACGGCGATGGAGGTCGCGCCCGCGACGGTGGTGAGCGAGAAGCTGAGCGGATCGTAGAGGGGGGCCAGCGTCAGGCCGCCGGCCCCTTGTCCCTCGTAAAGCGCTCTCGCGCCGGCCAACACGAACCAGGCGAGCACCAGCAGCTCGAGCGCGAGGAGTGCCCGGTAGAGGCGCGCGGCAAAACGCACGCCGAGTAGATTGGCCGTGGCGTTGAGCGCGATGAATCCGGTGAGCCACGCCCAGCCGGGAATCCACGGCAGCAACGGTCGCAGGGCGGCCGCGGAGAACAGATAAAGGAGCGCCGGAACCAGGATGTAGTCGAGGAGAATGAGCCATCCGGCGAGAAATCCGGCCGTTTCGTGCAGGCCGCGCTGCACGTAGGCGTACACCGAGCCCGCGAGCGGAAACGCTCGCGACATGGCGCCGTAGCTCAGCGCGGTGAAGAGCATGCCGACGAGCCCGATCAGGTACGCCAGCACCACCATGCCGCTCGCGTCCTTCGAGACGAAGCCGAAGACGGAAAACGGCGCGATCGGCACCATGAAGATCATGCCGTAGACGATGAGATCGCGCAGGCTCAGTGCGCGGTCGAGCTGATCCTCGTAGCCGAATTGCTCGAGCGACATGATGAAGCGATCGACGATGGACGCCGCGGCCGAGTCTATGCGCCGTGCGGCGCATGGTAAAGTGCGCGAGGCACGCACACGCTTTTCCAAATGACGCACCGCCACACGATCCATGAGCAGCACTACGGCTGGGACAACAGCCTGACGCCCGCCGTGCGCATCGCGCCGGGGGAGTCGCTCGAATTCGACGTACAGGATGCCTCCGGCGGCCAGATCACGCTCGACTCGGGCGCCGCGGATCTCGCGCGACTCGACTTCTCCCGAATCAATCCCGTTGCCGGCCCGGTGCACGTCGACGGGGCCGAGCCCGGCGACATCCTGAAAGTGACCCTTCTGTCGTTCGTGCCCTCCGGATGGGGGTGGACGGCCAACATTCCGGGCTTCGGCCTGCTTGCGGAAGACTTCCGGGAGCCGGCGCTGCATCTGTGGCGCTACGACGCGCGCAAGCCGACCCGTGCCGCATTCGGCTCATGGGCCAGGGTCCCCCTGAAGCCGTTCGCGGGCACGATCGGGGTCGCTCCGGCGCAGGCCGGGTGCCACAGCGTCGTGCCCCCGCGCCGCGTGGGCGGCAACATGGACATGCGCGACATCGCCTGCGGCACGGAACTGCATCTGCCCGTCGAAGTCACTGGCGCCCTGTTCTCGGTGGGCGACACCCACGCCGCGCAGGGCGATGGTGAGGTCTGCGGCACGGCGCTCGAGAGCCCGATGCGCGTGGCCCTGCGGATCGATCTCGTGAAGCGCAGCCCGCTCGCGTTTCCGCGCCTCGTCACGCCCGGACCGGTCGCCCGCCACCTCGACGAGCGCGGTTATGTGGCGAGCACCGGTATCGGACCCGACCTCATGCTCGCCGCACGCGATGCCGTGCGCTCGACGGTCGACTGGCTGACGCGCGAGCACGGTATTCCCGCCATCGACGCGTATCTGCTCTGCAGCGTCTGCGGCGATCTGCGCATCAGCGAAATCGTCGACGTGCCCAACTGGACGGTCTCGTTCTACTTTCCGCGCGTCGTGCTCGAGTGAGGCGGAGCCGGACGCGCGGGCGCCGGGGCGGGAGTTTCTAACTCCGCGCGGCGGAGCGGCGCCGGAAGACGAAATACGCGGCGAATGCGACCAGGATCGAGATCATGCTGGCCCAGAACTCGCTCGCCATGTCCTTGTCGAGCGCCATGGTGATCAGCACCAGGACCATGGCCGCTATGGCCGCATAGCTCGCCCACGGGAACAACCACACCCGCAGCTCCGGCGGCCCGAGGCCGGCGCGCTCGCGCGCGTATCGCAGACGGATCTGAGCGGCGCAGGTGATCATGTAGATCACGACGATCAGCGCCCCCGAGGCATTGACCAGAAAGGCAAAGACGTAATTGGGCGCCACATCGTGGGCGATGATGCCGATGAAGCCTGCGATGCTGCCCAGGAGGACGGAGCGCGCCGGCACCTTGCGGGAATTGAGGTGCACCAGCGCCCGCGGCGCATCGCCGCGCGCGGCGAGCACGAACAGGACGCGCGAGACGACATAGAAGGACGAGTTGAGGCACGACAGCACCGCCGTCAGGATGATGCCCTTCATGATGAGGGCCGCATACGGCACCTTGATCGAGTCGAGAGCGATGACGAAGGGCGAGACGCCGGCGGGCACCTTGGTCCACGGCACGATGCAGACGATGAGCG
>JAKAZP010000221.1 GCA_021815905.1 Pseudomonadota bacterium
TGGCGGCGCGCACGCCGATGAGGCGCACGCTGCGCACGGTGCCGCCGAAGCCGGGGTGAATGCCGAGCTGCACCTCCGGCAGCCCGAGCGCAAGGCGATCGTCGCTCACCGCGACGCGGTAGCGGCAGGCGAGGGCGAGCTCGAGCCCCCCGCCCAGGGCGAATCCGTGAATGGCCGCGACCGTGGGACAGGGGAGCGCCTCGAGACGACCGAGGACCTGCTGGCCGGCGTGAATCAGCCGGTAGCCGGCTTCGGCGCTCGTGATGGCGGTGAATTCCTTGATGTCCGCCCCGGCGATGAAGCCGCTGCTCTTGCCCGAGAGCACGATGAGCCCGCGCGGGCGGCTCGACTCGAGCTGCGCGAGGAGCGCATCGAGCTCGAGCAGCACGCCGCTCGAGAGCACATTGGCGGAGCTGCCGGGCTTGTCCGCGGTGAGCCACGCGATGCCGTCGGCATCCTGCTCGAGCTTCCAGGACCCGGCTTTCCCGGCCATGGCGGCGGCTCAGGCGGCCGCGGAGTCGCGCTCGGCGGGCTGAGCGCGCACGTGGAAGTCGCAGATGAGCGGCCGGTGATCCGAGAAGCGCACATCCGGAACGCGAAAGTCGGTCACTTCTATCCCCTCGCTCACCAGGATGAAATCGAGCTCGATGCGCGGCACGCGTGCGGGAAAGGAAGGCAGCCCGGCGGAGTTCGCGCTGCGCAGCCCCGCGGCGCGCATGAACAGGTAGATCTCGTGCGTGCCCCAGAAGGTGTTGAAGTCGCCGGCCACGATCACCGGCTTGTGCGACTTGACGATCAGGTCGTGGAGCGATCGCAACTGATACTGCCGCTGGCGGAACTTGAGCGACAGATGCACGAGGAACACGCACACGTCGGCGAGCTCGAGCTCGATGATGAGGCGCTTGATCCCGGTGTCGAAGTAGTGGAAGCGCTCACCGTGCACGTGCGGAGCGGAGAGGAACGCGTTGCCCTGCTTGCGCACGATCGGCATCAGGTTGTTGAGGGAGGCGGCGCCGTACTTGCACTGGAAGGTCGAGTAGTGCCCGAGCTCGGTGGCGATGTGCTCGGCCTGATTCACCATGCCGGTGCGGATGGAGCCGGTATCGACCTCGATGAGGCCGACGAGGTCCGGCTGCTCGGCGCGCAGGAATTCGGTGATGCCGGTGAGGATCCTGCGATTGCTGCGCAGGTAGCCCGCGCCCGGGACCGGCAGGTGGAATGCCGGGCCCGTGCCCGTGGCGTAGCGGATGTTGTAGAGAACGAGACGCACCTGAAGCGACCTGAGGGGCAAACCGCCGATTGTATGGCATCTTTGCGCGCCCGGACCGGCCGGCGCGCCCGGCCGCGCGGACTTCGCGCCGGGCGGCACTTGTGCGAGACTTGGGCGGATGTCCCAGAGCAACCCGATCCGGCTCTTCGTCACCCACCTCTGGGAGACGGGCGACGATTACCTGCGGGTGTTCGAGTACCTCGAGAGCTCGCGCAATTTCTTCTACCGGAATTTCAGCGCTCCCGACCGGCGCCCGGCGGGGGACCGGGAGGCCGTCCGGGAGGAGCTGCGCCGGCAGATCGCCCCCGCCGAGGCGGTGATCGGGCTGACGAGCCTCTACGACATCGACCAGGATCTGCTCACCTTCGAGCTGCTCTACGCCCAGGCCAGCCAGAAGCCGGTGGTGCTGCTGAAGCCCTTCGGCTCGCAGCGGCCGGTGCCGAAGGCGCTCGCGGAGCTCGCCGAGGAGATCATCGACTGGGACGAGCGCGCGCTGGTCGATGCGGTGCGCCGGCAGGCGCGCCACGAGGACACCACCCGCTGGGACACGATCGAGTTCAAGCTCGACTGATCAGCGGTCCCAGCAGGTCGAGGTCGTGTCCGTGCCGGTCGAATCCGTCGAGCTCTGCACTCCCGTGCTGGTGAGCGTGAACGTCGCGCACTCCGTATCGCCGGTCTGCGGGCCGCTGGAGGCGGGCGTCGCGGTGATCGTGTAGGTCGTCGGGGTCGGAATCGAGACCAGAACGGAGTAATAGCCCGACTGCGAGGCCGTGGTCCCTCCGACGACCGGACAGGTGTTGGGCGCGGTCGGCGTGTAGGTGAAGAACTGCGAGTAGCAGCGCTGCAGCGACTGGGCGTCCTGCAGCATCGAGCGCGTCGCATCCGTGCGATCCGTCTGGTGGACGTAGGCGCTGTAGGCCGGGATCGCGATCGCGGCCAGGATGCCGACGATCGCGACCGTCATCATGAGCTCGATCAGCGTGAAACCCGCCGGCGCGGAGCTGCGGTAATGGCGCCTCATGTGCGTTCCTCAGTTCCCGTTGTGTACGGCGACGCTGACGACCTGCGAGCCGGAGGACGAGCTCGGCCCGTTGAGCACCGCATCGACCTGCTCGCCGGGGGAGAGCGAGCTCAATTCCTGCTGCGCTGGGCTGCCGGGAACGACCGTGTAGGTCTGCCCGCCGATCGTGATCGAATCGGTCCCCTGAATGGCGGTCACGGTGCCCGTGACCACCGGTCCCGCGAGCTGGTTGGCGCGCGCAGCCTCCGGGGAGACGGCGGCGACCGCCGTTGCGAATGCGACGAGCGCGACGAGTTTGATGTAGCTCAATGTCGTACCTCCCACCATCCACTGCGTTGCGTGACACCGCCCGCCTCGCTGACGGGGAGGACGCTGCCGTTCGAGAGCTGCGTCTCCTTGCTGCCGCAGGCAGTGCCGGTGCAACCGCTCTTCTGCACGACCGTCGGCTCCGAGGCGTAGACCCCGGCGAGCGCCAGGCCGACCGGATTGAGGCCGGTCGAGGTCTCATCGCTGCTGTTGAGCACGCCGTCGCCGTTCACATCGAGCATGGGCTGCGGGAAGGAGCCGCCGGTCGCGTAGTTGAAGACCATGAGCCACGAGTTGCCCCCGCTCGTGCAGGGACTGCTGTTCGGCTGATAGCTCGCGACCACCACGCCGCCGCCGTTCTCGATCTGCGGGTCGGTCACGATCCGCTCGCCCGATGCCAGGTTGAAGTCGATGTACCAGCCGCGCTGAGTGGGCAGGTTGACCGGGTTCACCGTCGGCTCGACCCGCACGCTGATCGGGCCGCTGGCGCCGGAGACGGTGCTGTTCGCGATCGTCTGCTGCGCGAGATTGGCGCGCGTCGGGATGCCCGAGAATCCTATCGGTGCGGCGGAGCCGGTCGGCGGATCGTAGATGCCGTAGAGCGACTGCACCTGGGACGTGGAGAGGTCCGGGAACCCGAGCAGCTGACCCGTGCCGGCCACGACCATGGTGCCCGGGAGCGAGGGGAACTCGGGATTGAGGGTCACCGCAGGCGCCGTGGTGATCGGCTGGATGTTGCCGCTCGCATCGCGGGTCTGGTAAAGGACGCTGACCGTCCACAGGGCGGGATCGCTGTTCGAGATGTCGATGCGCCAGAGGTTGCCCTGCAGGTCGCCCGCGTACACCGTGTTGTCGGTGCTCGCGATGTCGCCGTAGTTGTTGACCGCGGTCACGCTCGACAATCCGTTCGGCAGCGAGGTATTGCAGGCGGTCGGCACGTCCGCGCACAGGTCCACCTTGGCGACGATCGCCCCGGTCTGCGGGTTGAGCGCGTACAGAACGGGCTTCTGATTCGGGCTGTTGTAGCCGTTGCCGAACATCACCAGCCAGCCCGCGGTCGTGTCTGCGAACACCGGCTCGCTGAAGGACAGTCCCATGTCGGTATCCGTGAACTCCCAGAGCACGGACGAGGCGACCTGCGACTCGGTGGTGTAGGTGTCGGCATTGGTGATGTCGAGCGCGAACACGGAGTTCCCGCCCGCCCCCTCGGTGCCGGCCAGCACCGTGTGCCAGCTCGAGTCGGAAAACTGCACGTCCGCCGCCCGCGGCGAGCCGTTGACGAAGAACAGGTGGCTCGCGTTGTAGTAGGGGTTGGCGAGATTGACCAGATTGTTGAACACGCCGTTCGGCACGTAGGCGAAGAGCTCCTTGCCGGTCGCGGCATCGAAGGCGTGCAGCATGCCGTCGTTCGCGCCGATGTAGATGATCGGCTTGCGACCGGCGTGCGCGGTGACGAACGACAGGTAGGAGGGCGCCTCGGACGGGCCGCCCGGCGGTCCGACGTAAAGCGGCGCGCTGTCGACGATGTCGCCGAGCTTGTGCGTGCGATTGCGGAAGGTGCCGCCGAAACGCTGCTCGAGGGCGTTGTCGCCGCGCAGGAAATTGAGGACGTCCGAGCCGTTGGTGTCGGGCGCGAAGGTCGAGAGCGCCGCACCGAGTGCCGTGGTCGCCGAGATGCCGTCGGGCGCGAGCGCGGCGTTCCAGCGGAACGGGGTGCCCGCCTTCGCAACCGGATCCCAGGTGGCGATCAGCCGTCCGCTGTTCCAGTTCTGGGCGTCGAGCTCGGTCTTGGCGCTCCAGATCCGGGCCGACGTCGAGGTATTGACCGCACCGGTCGAGGGGTTGATGGGATAGGCGGCGAGCTCGCCGGTCCAGTCCTGATAGGTGTCGGAAGTGGTGAAGCTGACGAGATACGCCGTCGAGCCGCTGCGCAGGCTCGTGGTGCTGACCGCCGTGGAAGCGGTCGACTCGGTCGCGGCCAGGATCTTGACGATGATGCTCTGCAGGTCGTTGGTGAGGGCCGTGGGGCTGGTCGCGGCGAAGTAGCTGCCGGTGCCGCCCGCCATCGCCATGGCGGTGAGGACGTTCGCCGCGACCGGGTTGGTCGAGGGGTCGACGCCGGCGCCGAGACCGATCACGTAAGTCTTGATCGGGGCGCTGCCGGAATTGAGCTTCGCGAGCTGGTTGATGGTGTCGATCACGGCCTGGTCGTTGGTGCCCGCGGTGTTCAGGGAGCCGTCGGGGTTGAAGGCGACGGTCTCGCCCCAGTTGATCGCCGAGGTCGTCCCGGGAGGCGGCCAGGAGTGGCCGTCGAGGTCCAGCGTCGGCAGGCCGTCGGTCACGAGGATGACGTACTGCTGCGCCGCGCAGCCGTTGCTCGTCGGCAGGGTGGTGGTGGTGTAGTAGTTATAGGCGCCCCTGAGGAGCCCGGGCAGCGCCGATTGACCGGCGAGCTCGCC
>JAKAZP010000222.1 GCA_021815905.1 Pseudomonadota bacterium
CGACGCGAAGGATGCGCTGCAGGCGCACTTGCTCGGGGAGGCCGACTGGATCGGCGCGGTGGAGATCTGCCGCGCGTGCCGGCTCGAGCTCGAGGACGTGGTCGAGCTCGCCGAGCTCGGCCTGATCGCTCCCCGGGGCTACGTGCCCGAGGAGTGGCAGCTGCCGGCGGCGGCGCTGCCCCGGCTCGCCACCGCCGCCCGGCTGATGCGCGACCTCGGGGTCAACGTGAGCGGCGCGGCGCTCGCCGTCGAGCTCATCGAGGCGCAGCGCGAGCTCGAGCGGCGGATCCGCGGGCTCGAGCGGCTCGCGCACGGCTGAGACGCCGGATCATTGCCCGAAGCGCTCGGCCGTGGCGCCGAGGTACCGCTCTTCTTCCGGAGTGCTTTGCCGCCCCAGCGCGCGGTTGCGGTGGGGAAAGCGGCCGAACCGCGCGATGATCTCGAGATGATGCTCGGCGGATGCGAGCGAGCTCGCGAACAGCTCCTGGAGCTCGGAGGGCGCCTCCGGCCGCAGCCGCCGGTAGGCCGAGACGGACTCCTCCTGCGCGTCGGAAAGCTCGGCGTGCTGCAGCGGCATGTAGAAGAAGATCCGCTCGAGGGGCGTCAGCGCCGCATCCGCCGCCAGTTGCATTCCCGAGAGAGTGAGCGCGAGCGCATCCCGATCCGCGGCGAAGGCGCGCTCCGTGCCGCGGAAGGCATGGCGGGGGAACTGGTCGAGCAGCAGGATGAGGGACAGGCGCCGGCGCGGGCTGCCGGCCCAGGCGGCGAGCGCGCCGGCGGCCGCCTGCTCGATGAGCGACCCGAAGCGTGAGCGGATCAGCTCATCGACCGCCCGGCGCGCCGGGGGAGCGAGCTCGGTGCCGAACCAGAGGGCGAGCCGCTCGGGCAGTGTCTCGCGCGTGACGGGAGTCTTCCCGAACCAGAAGCGGCGCACCTGCAGCGCTTCATCCATGGCGGATCCCGGCGCGCGGCGCCGAGCCTATTCGCAAAGGCTCTCGAGATAGCCCTGCGCCACCGCCGAAAGGCGCTTGCGCGCCAGGGCGCGCGCCTTGGGCGCGTCGACGATGTACTCGAGCGGGCCCGAGACCAGCATCTGGCGGATCCCGGGATTGCGGGCCGAGGCGCGCGCCATCTTGTTGAGCACGGTGAAGCCGCGGTTGATCTTCTCCCGCGAGGCGCGCCGGCCCTCGATGGTGCGGGCCAGATACTGGCCGAAGCGGGCGTAGAGGAAGTAATCGTCGTCCCCGACCTGAAAGCGGGCCTCGGCGAAGAAGTCGGGGAAGTTCTTCTCGAGGTACGAGTTGACGCTGCGAAGAGGGGAGGAAGTACGCCGCGCGGGCTTGTTCATTGGCTTCGTCACACCTCCGCGAGTCCGGACGACCACGCTTGCGCGCCGCGAGCGGTGCACGCCCCGCGAGCGCGGGGCGCATGTTGATCGACGCGGGTCCGCGATGCAAGAGCGCAGCGCGCGAATTTTTGCAACAATCGACCGCGACCCTCACGCGAGTTCCTGCCGAGGCCTCATCATGTCCGCCGCCCGCTCCCATGGACTCAGCCACGACCGCTACGAGCGCGACAGCTGCGGCTTCGGGCTGATCGCCCATCTCGACGATCGACCGAGCCACGAGCTGGTGCGCACCGCGATCGTCTCGCTCAACCGCCTGACCCATCGGGGCGCGGTCGCCGCCGACGGCAAGACCGGCGATGGCTGCGGGCTGTTGCTCAAGCGGCCGGAGGCCTTCCTGCGCGCCGTCGCGGCGGAGGCCGGCATCGCGCTCGCGCCGCACTTTGCCAGCGGACTCGTGTTCCTCGACCGCGACCCCGCTCGAGCGGCCTTCGCGCGCGACACCCTCGCTCGCGAGCTCGAGCGGCGCGGGCTCACGGTCGCCGGCTGGCGCACCGTGCCCGTCGACGAGCGCGCCTGCGGCAAGCAGGCCCTGCGCACGCTCCCGCACATCGAGCAGCTGTTCGTCACCTGGCGCGCGAGCGATGCCGACGCCGCCACCTTCGACCGCCACCTCTTCATGGCCCGCCGTCTGGCGGAGAAGGCGCTCGAGGCCGTCGATCCGGTGTTCTACGTGCCGAGCCTCTCCTCGGCCACGCTGGTCTACAAGGGCATGGTGATGCCGCAGCACCTGGCGGAGCTCTATCCGGATCTCGATGACCCGCGGCTCGCCTCCTCGGTGGCGGTATTCCACCAGCGCTTCTCGACGAACACGCTGCCGCAGTGGCGCCTCGCCCATCCGTACCGCTACCTCGCCCACAACGGCGAGATCAATACCATCCAGGGCAATCGCAACTGGGCGCAGGCGCGCGGGCCGTTGTTTCGCTCGCCGCTCCTGCCCGGTCTGTCCGAGGCGCTGCCGCTGGTCGCGCTCCGCGGCTCGGACTCGCAGAGCCTCGACAACATGCTCGAGGTGCTGCTCATGGGAGGGCTCGACCCGCTGCACGCGATGCGACTGCTGGTGCCGCCGGCATGGCACGGCCTCGACGCCATCGACGCGGAGCTGCGGGCCTTCTACGAGTTCTACTCGGTCCACATGGAGCCGTGGGACGGTCCGGCCGGCATCGTGCTGACCAACGGGCGCTACGCCGCCTGTACGCTCGATCGCAACGGGCTGCGGCCGGCGCGCTTCGTGATCACGCGCGACCGGCTGCTCACCATCGCTTCCGAGGCGGGGGTCTGGGACTACGCGCCGGAGGACGTCGTGCGCAAGGGCAAGCTCGGCCCCGGGGACATGATCGCCCTCGACCTCGAGACCGGCACGCTGCTCGAGTCGGCCGACGTCGACCGGCTCCTGAAATCCCGCCACCCGTACAAGACGTGGCTGAAGAAGGGCGTGCGCTATCTCGAGAGCGATCTGTTCGATCCGCGGCTCGCGGCCGAGCCGTTCGACCGCGAGCAGCTCGCGACGTATCAGAAAATGTTCAACGTCACGGCGGAGGAGCGCGAGGAGATCATCCGGGTGCTGGCGCAGGATGAGAGCGAGGCGGTCGGCTCGATGGGCGATGACACGCCGATGCCGGTGCTCTCGCACAAGCCGCGCTCGCTCTACGACTACTTCCGCCAGCAGTTCGCCCAGGTCACCAATCCGCCGATCGATCCGCTGCGCGAGTCGATCGTCATGTCGCTGCAGACGCAGATCGGACCGGAATGCAACGTGTTCGCGCCGGCTCCGGAGCACGCCCGCCAGATCGTGCTCGGCTCGCCGATCCTCTCACAGAGGAAGCTCCGTCAGATCCTCGCGCTGAAGGAGGTGACGCACGAGTTTCTCGACCTGCAGTTCGAGCCGGCCGAGGGCCTGGAGACGGCGCTCCGGCGTCTGTGCGCCCAGGCGGAGGCGGCGGTCCGCGCCGGCAAGCTCGTGCTGCTGCTCTCGGACCGTTATCTGGTGAAGGGGAGTCTTCCCGCGCACGCGCTGCTCGCGACCGGCGCCGTGCACCATCACCTCGTGCGAGCGGGCCTGCGTTGCAAGTGCAACCTGCTGGTCGAGACCGGCACCGCGCGCGATCCGCACCACTTCGCCTGCCTCATCGGCTACGGCGCCACGGCCGTGTATCCCTACATGGCCTATCAGGTGCTCTACGAGATGATGCGCAAGGGGCGCGTGAAGCTCGATTTCGCCGCGCGCCACGAGCTCGGGAGGAGCTACCGCGCCGGCATCCGCAAGGGACTGTTCAAGATCATGTCGAAGATGGGCATCTCGACCATCATGAGCTATCGCAGCTCGCAGCTGTTCGAGATCGTCGGGCTCGCCGACCAGGTGGTGGACCTGTGCTTCGCCGGCACCGAGAGCCGCGTGCAGGGGGCGGACTTCGAGGACCTGCAGTCGGACCTCGAGCAGCTCGCCGCCCGCGCCTGGAACCCGCGCGAGCCGATCGAGCAGGGCGGACTGCTGAAGTACGTCCACGGCGGGGAATACCACATGTACAACCCCGAGGTGATCGCCGCGCTCCAGGCGGCGGTGGTCTCGGGCGACTACGGCCGCTACCGGCTGTACTGCGAGCTGGTCAACAACCGTCCGGTCTCGACGTTCCGCGATCTGCTCGCGCTCACGCGCCGCGGACCGCCGGTCGAGCTCGAGGAAGTCGAGCCGGTGGACGCCATCCTCGCTCGCTTCGACAGCGCCGGCATGTCGCTCGGGGCGCTCTCGCCCGAAGCCCACGAGGCGCTCGCCATCGCCATGAACCGGCTCGGCGGCCGCTCGAACTCCGGCGAGGGCGGGGAGGATCCGTCACGCTTCGGCACCGAGCGGCGCTCGAAGATCAAGCAGGTCGCCTCCGGACGCTTCGGCGTGACACCCGAGTACCTGGTCGACGCGGAAGTGCTGCAGATCAAGATGGCGCAGGGCGCCAAGCCCGGCGAGGGCGGCCAGCTCCCCGGCCACAAGGTCAACGAGATGATCGCGCGGCTGCGCTTCGCGCGCCCCGGTGTCGGCCTGATCTCGCCGCCGCCGCATCACGACATCTACTCCATCGAGGACCTGGCGCAGCTCATCTTCGATCTCAAGCAGGTGAACCCGCGGGCGCTGGTGTCGGTCAAGCTGGTCGCCGAGCCCGGTGTCGGCACGGTGGCGGCGGGCGTCACCAAGGCGTACGCCGATCTCATCACGATCTCAGGCTACGACGGCGGCACCGGCGCGAGCCCGCTCTCCTCCATCAAGTACGCCGGCACGCCCTGGGAGCTCGGTCTAGCCGAGACGCATCAGACGCTGCGGCTGAACGATCTGCGGCACCGCGTGCGGCTGCAGGCCGACGGGGGCCTGAAGACCGGGCTCGACGTCGTCAAGGCCGCCATCCTCGGCGCGGAGAGCTTCGGCTTCGGCACCGCGCCCATGGTGGCGCTCGGGTGCAAGTATCTGCGCATCTGTCACCTCAACAACTGCGCGACCGGCATCGCCACTCAGCACGGCGTGCTGCGCTCGAAGTACTTCACCGGGCTGCCGGAGATGGTGATGGCCTACTTCCGGTTCGTGGCGCAGGAGGTGCGCGAGATTCTCGCGGAGCTCGGGGTGCGCCGGCTCGAGGAGCTGATCGGCAGGACCGAATACC
>JAKAZP010000223.1 GCA_021815905.1 Pseudomonadota bacterium
TGGGCTCGGATTCCGGGTGATTGATGTTGGCGGGAATGATGGCGCGTCCGGCGGCGACCTCGGCGCGCACGAACTCCGCCGTCACGATCTCGGGGAGCGTGGCGCCGAAGGACTGCCCGTCGCGCGAGGCCTCGCCGAGGGAGCGCTCGCGCCCCTGGTTCTCGCGGATCGCGATGAATTCCATCTCCGGCGTCACGATGCCGCGGCGGGCATAGGCGAGCTGCGTCACCGCGGCCCCGCCCCGGGCGCGCAGCGTCCGGCGGCTCGCGGGAAAGACGGGCGCGGCGGCGGCGCCCGAGACCGAGCCGTTGTCCTGCGGCTTCACCGGGCGCGGATCGCAGGCCTCCACATCGCCGCGCTCGCGGATCCACCGCTCGCGCAGCGGCGCGAGCCCGCGCTCGATGTCGATGCGCACCGCCGGATCGGTGTAGGGACCGGAGGAGTCGTAGACGATGAGCGCCGGCTCGCCCGAGGAGGGCTCGAGCGAGATCTCGCGCATCGGCACGCGCACGTCCGCATGCAGGCGGCCCGGGCGGTGCACCTTGCGCGAGGCAGGGAGGGCGTCGGAAACGACTTTGGGAACGGCGTTCATCGTGCAGGGCTCCTCAGGCGGATGGACCGCGGAAGACCCAGAGACGCCGTCGTTGAAAAGCGCAACCGGAGAACTTTCCTACGCCAGCATGAACTGGATCAGGTTCGGAGGGTCGCCACGCCGCGCACGGAGCGCCTGTTGGCCTCTCAGCCCCCTGCCGGGGCTCCCCTAGTCATCAATCGGTCACGATAGTACGGCCCCACCGGCCGGTCAATGCCGCCCGCGCGGCGGTCGAAGTTGCCGCGAAACGGTGCGCGGAGCCGCGGACAGGGGCGGCGGGCGATGGGCGAGCGGGATCCCCGGGAGCCGAAGGACCGGGCGCTCGCGGGAGCCTGAGCGGGGCCGGGGCATGAGTCTCACCGAGGGCCGCTCGTCACCTTGAACGCAAGCGGGTCGGTAAGAGCTGCAAAGTGAAAGGCAAACTTTACCCACCCGGGCGGCGGGCCGCATCCCTGCAGCCCGACCGCGCCGGCAGCCGGCGCAGGCCGCCGGCGGTCCGACGGGGCGACCGGCTAGTCGGCCGCGCGTTCCGAGCCGCGCCGCGCGCGCTCAGCCGCCTCGCGGTGGGCCTCGGTCGTCGCCGCGCCGTGACTCGCCTGGCCGCCCTTCCGGCCGGCTTCGGCGGCGAGCTCCGGATTCTGCGAGAAGCTGCGCTTCTCGTCCGGCACGCTCTGCCCGCCCTTCCGGCCCGCGGTGGCCGCGAGCTCGCGGTTCTGAGAGAAGCTGCGCTTCGATCCCGGAACGCTCTGACCGCCTTTTCGGCCGGCTTCCGCCGCCAAACGGCGATTCTGCGAGAAGCTGCGCTTCTCGTCCGGCACGGCCTTGCCGCCCATGCTGGCGATCTGGCGCTGCCGCTCCGCGTTCATGGAAGCGAAACCACGATTTGACGTACGCCCCTCCGAGCGACCGTCGTGACCTGATACCTGAGCCATCTGTCATCTCCTCACACAAGCTTGATTCAATGGGCTCGCAGGCGACCACAGCGGCAGCAATCGATGTGCGACCTTCAGACTTCCTCGTCGGCTCGTTGCAAGCCCCGGGCGGAGAAGTCCTCGGCCAGCGAGCAGCCAGGAATCAGCAAGAGCCATGCCGGATCGGGGGTACTCGGTGAATGAGACCTCCCGAGGGTACGCCAGTTCCTAACGTCCGGGGAGCGTCTCGATGCGCGCAAGGCGCGCCGGCGGCGGCGGCTGCGTCCGATGCGGGCGCGTGCAGCGATCCGGTTGGGTCGGCGGCGGCTCAGGGGGTCACGTGGTCGATCACGATGTTGACCAACCCGTCGTGCCCGACCCGGTAGAGGGTCTCGCCGAAGAGATCGCCGCTTTCGGGCATGGGATTGCCCGAGGGCGCGATGCGCGCGACCACCTGCACGCGCTCGCCCGCGACGAAGGAGCGCCCCGGGGCCATGGAGTCGGCCGCCGTGAGCTCCACGGTCTGCGGGAAGCGGCTCGCGAGCCGCTTGACGGCGAGCGGCGGACCCGGCTCGCGCGGATCGCGCACGAACACGTAAAGGGGCGCCGCCGCCGGCGCCTTGCGCGCGAGGGCCGGCGCGAGCTCCACGTGCACGCGCACTTCCGCGGAGGCCGGCGCCGGGGCCGCGGGGGCGAGCTGCGCGGCGGGCGATGCCGCCGCTGCGCCCGGCGCCGCGCCGCCTCCGGCGAGCTGCCGATCGATTCCGGCGATTTCCTGCTTCAGGACCGCCTGCACCTTCGGCGGCGGATCGAGCGCGAGCAGATCCGTGAAGCGCGTGCGGGCGAGTGTCAGGTTTCCCTGATGCATCGCCGCGGCCGCCCCGAAGAACAGCGCCTGCGGATTCCGCGGCGCCATGGCGAGCGCGCGCTCGATGAGCTGCCCGGCGCGGCCGTTGAGCGAGGACTCGTCGATGAGCGTGAGCGCCTCGGCCTCGCCGACCAGCGCATCGGCGCTGCGGCCGCCGGCGACGCGATCGGCGCGCTCGAACGCGCGCACCGCGAGCGGGTACTCGCTCAGCACCACGTAGGAGCGCCCGAGCATCAGCCAGCCCTGCACATCGTCGGGATGGTTGTTGAGCTTGTGGACGAGGCTCTCGACCATGGACTCCGGCGAGTCGACGCCGGGGGCCTTGCGCCAGGGATAGTTGCTGAAGCTCGCGTAGAGCACCGCCGAGCCGATGACGAGCACCCCCGCGGTGGCGAGCGCGGTGATCGACGAGGGCGGGAGCTTCGAGGCCCGCGGCCGCAGCAGGGGCACCGCGACCAGCGCCACGCACGCCAAGAGCAGCCCCGCGGCGATGACAATGAAGGTGATCATCGGGTACTCAAGTCCTCTCCCATCGAGGCGTCGTTCGGCTCCTCCGCGTCCGTCGCCACCAGGGCCTTGCGCCGGCGGATGACGAAGATCGCCGCGATCACCCCGGTGAGCAGCACCGCCTCCGGAGCGAGCCACAGCCACGCGGTCGAGGCCACGAACGGCGGCTTGAAGAGAATGAAGTAGCCGTAGCGCGAGACCATGAAGTTGCGGATCTGCCGATCGGTCTCGCCCGCGAGCAGCATGTGCCGGATCTGCCGGCGCATGTCGGCCGCGAGGCTCACCGGGGAGTCGGCGAGCGACTCGTCCTGGCACTGCATGCAGCGGAAGCCGTGAATGAGCTTCTGGTAGCGCGCCTCGAGCTGCGCAGTCGGCATCTGCGTGGGGGCGACGGCGAGCGCCACGGGCGCAAGCAGCGCGAGCGCGAGCAGCGCGAGCAGCGGCGCGCGCAGCCCCTTCGGCACGTGCCCGCTCACGAGCTCACCGAGGCGGCGTGCCCGGCCACGAGGTGCGGCAGGATGTGCTTGTTCCACGCCTCGGGCGTGATCGGCCCGATGCACTTGTAGACGATGATGCCGCTCGGGCTCACGAGGAAAGTCTCAGGCGCCCCGTACACGCCCCACATGATGGCCTCGCCCCCCCTCTGATCGAAGGCGATGCGCTCATAGGGGTTGCCCGCGGCCTTCAGGTACGCGATCGCATCCCGCCTCGAGTCCTTCCAATCGAGCCCGATGACGGGCACGAGCCCGGACTCATGGATCCGAAGGAGCATGGTCTGCTCCTCGCGGCAGGCATAACACCAGGTGCCCCAGACGTTGAAGAGATACCAGTGCCCCTGCATCTGGGACGAGCTCACCATCTTCTGCGGATCGTCGAGGCTCGGCAGCTGGAAGCTCGGGGCGGCCTTGCCGATGAGCGGCGAGGGGATGAGGTCCTTCTTCGGGGAGAGCTCGATGCCGACGGCGAAGAGCACGACCAGCGCCGCGAAGGCGATGAGCGGGAGGTAATAGCGGTTCATCCGGGCTGCCTCCCGGGTTCGGCGCGGCCCTCGATCACCCCCGGCGCGCGCGCACTCGCGAGCCGGTAGCGCGGATCGGTGATCGCCACCATGCCGCCGATCGCCATGATGACGGCGGCGATCCAGATGAAGGCGACCAGCGGGCGCACCTGCAGACGCAGGCTCCAGCGGCCGTCCCCGAGATTCTGACCGAGCGCGACCAGGATGTTGCTCGCGCGGTACATCTTGATCGAGGCGTCGGTGGTCGTCTCCTGCGGCACGAAGAACTGGTGCTTCTGCGGGTGCATCACCTCGATCGGAACCCCGTCGCGGCTGACGACGACCGTGCCGCCGACCCCGCCGTAGTTCGGGCCCCGGATGGGCTGCACGCCCTCGAAGCGGAACTCGTAGCCGCCGAGACTCGTCTGCGCGCCGTTCGCGAGCGCCACGTCGCGCTCGAGGGTGAACCCCTCGACCGCGGTGATCGAGATGACGAAGATGCCGAGCCCGATGTGCGCGAGCGTCATGCCGAGCACCGAGCGGGGTATCGAGATCCGCCGGCGCAGCCGGTCGATGGGGTCGATGAGCGAGGCGAGAATGATCCAGCCGCCGAGCGTCATGCCAAGGGGCGAGAGCCAGCGCCCGCCGGTGAAGAGCCCGAAGATGACGGCGCAGCCGATGACCGCCGCGGCCGCGAGCGCGATGAGGAGGATCCTGCCCCGGTCCCCGAGCCCTCCCCGCTTCCAGCGCGCGTGGATGCCGAGCGGCACGAGCGCGAGCAGCGGCAGGATCGAGAGGAGGAACGTGGGATTGAAGTACGGAGCGCCGACGGAGAGCTTGCCGAGCCCGAGCGCGGCGGAGATGAGCGGCGCCAGCGTGCCGGCAAACACCGTGGCGCAGGCGGTGACCAGCAGGATGTTGTTGAAGAGCAGGAACGACTCGCGCGCGGTGAGCTCGAAGCCGGCTTCGGATTTGAGCTGCGGCGCGCGCCAGGCGTAGAGCGCGAGCGCGCTGCCGATCATGATCGCGAGGAACACGAGGATGAAGGTCCCGCGCGTCGGGCTCGCCGCGAAGGAATGCACCGACACCAGCACTCCCGAGCGCACGAGGAAGGTGCCGACGAGGCTCAGGGAGAACCCGAGCACCGCGAGCAGCAGCGTC
>JAKAZP010000224.1 GCA_021815905.1 Pseudomonadota bacterium
TGGGCGCGCGGGCTGCTCGCGGCTGTTCTCGCGGCCGCCTGTTCGGTGGCCGCCGCCGCGACATCCCCGCCCGCGGCGGCGCCCGCCCGCGTCCCGAAGCCGGCGCACGCGAGCGCCGCCCGAGCCGCTCCCGGCACGAACACATCGCCCGCCCCGAAGCCCGAGCCGCTCCTTCCGCTCACTCCGGCTCGGATTCTCTCGCACGTGCGCCGCACGATCTCCTGGTATCGCGAGCTCGGGGTGGTCGGGCAGCTCCGGCTGCCGGGCGTCGACAGCGCCGCGCGCGGCCACCTCGAGCAGCAGGGGCTCACGGCGGTGCGGCTCGCGTTGCGCTTCGGTTTTGCCGCAGCCGATATGCTCACGCGCGCGCCCCCGGGCGCGCCCGGGGGCGCCCAGGCGCAGCCGCCCTCGGGCTCGACGCCGATCGCGACGCAACTCGACCGGGCGGCCTCGAGCCTCGCCGGGCGCAGGGCGACGCTGGTCTCGGAAATCGCGGCGCTCGATGCGGATCTGCGACGGGTGCGCGTGCGGCAGGCGCGCCTCGCGCTGCTCTCCCGGCGCGCCGACCTCACCGCCGCTCTCGCCCTGATCGATCAGATCCAGTCGAACATCGACCGGATGCGCAGCTTCCAGGAGAACGCGATCGCGGGCGCTCACCGGCCCCCCGGACTCCAGGGCAAGCTCTCGGACCTCGAGAGCTCCCTCCCCGAGCTCAAGAGCAGCGGGCCGACCCCGTCCGGCGCGCCGCACCCGGCGGAGAGCGGCGCCGCGGCGGGCGTGCCGCCGGCCGCGCTCCCGGGCTTTCGGCCGGGATCGGCGGGGATCGCCGCGCTGATCGGCCAGTGGTTCGCCCTGCACGAGAGCGGCGCACAGCTCGGGACGGCACTCGCGGACACCCGCAATCTCGAGACCGAGGTGCAGGACCTGCGCACGGAGGTGCTCGGGCGGGTGCGCGGGCGGATCGGGGGCGTGCTCGCGGCAATCGGCAGCGCCCCTGCCACGGCGCTCGCGGGACAGCGCACGCGGATCGAGGCGGCGACGGGCGAGCTCAAGGAGCTCTCGACCGTGCTCGTGCCGCTCGGCGATGAGGCGTTGACGCTCGCCAGCGGGCACGGCGTGCTCGATGGCTGGAGTGCCGCGGTCAGTTCCGAGCAGTCGACCGTGGAGAGCTATCTCGGACTGCGCGTCGGGTTCGTGCTGGCGCTGATCGCCGCGGTGCTCGTGGTGTCCGAGATCTGGCGGCGCGCGACTTTCCGCTATCTGCAGGATGCGCGCCGCCGCCGCCCGTTCCTCGTGCTTCGGCGCATGGTGATCGGTATCGCGCTCACGCTCATCATCATCTTCGGGCTGGTGTCGCAGGTGGGATCGGTGGCGACCTACGCGGGATTCGTCACCGCCGGACTTGCGATCGCGCTGCAGAACGTCGTGCTCGCGGTGGTCGCCTATTTCTTCCTCATCGGCCGTTACGGAGTGCGCGTCGGCGATCGCATCACCATATCGAACGTCACCGGGCGCGTCGTCGACATCTCGCTCCTGCGGCTTTATCTGCTCGAGCTCTCCGGTCCGGAGCTGCATGCGACCGGGCGCATGGTGGTGCTCTCGAACGCGGTGCTGTTCCAGCCCTCGGCGCTGTTCAAGCAGATCCCCGGAGCGGATTACTTCTGGCACAGCGTCACGCTGACGATCCTCGCGACGGCGGATGCGGACGAGGCGCACGGCAGGCTCGAAGCGGCGGCGCGCGAGGTCTACGCCACCTATCGCTCGACCATCGACAAGCAACACGCGCAGACGCATCGTTTCATCGAGTTCGAGACCACGGCTCCCGAGCCCGAGGTGCGCATGCGACTCACCGACAACGGCCTCGAATGCGAGGTGCGCTATCCGGTGGTGTCACCGGAGAAGTCGGCCCGGATCGACCAGCGGATGCTCGCCGCGCTGCGCGCGGCGCTCGAGCGCGATCAGCAGTTCCAGCTGGTCGCCTCGGGCGGCGTCACTTTGAAGTCGGACCTGTAGGCAGGCGGCGCGCGGCGGCGACGCTCAGCGCAGGACGGCGAGCCGAGCGAGGTTCGCCTGCACGGTCGGGTCGTGGCAGGCGCTCTGGGCATACCAGCGGCGCGTGCCCTCGATGAGCGCGGTGCAGAATTGCACCGCATCGGCCGCATCGTCATCGGGAACCGTGAGCGGCCCGGCATTGAAGCCCCGCGGGAGCGTGCGGCCCAGCCGGTGCAGCCGCAGGCGCCGCAGGGCGAGCGCGGGCACCGCGTGGTCGGGAAGCTCCGAGCGCTCGAGGCGCTCGCAGAGCGGTCGATCCCCGTCTGCCGGACCACCAGCCGCGGCCGCCGGATCCGTCGCGCCCCCGGTGAGCCAGTGATCGCACCAGTCCCTCACCGCGGCCTGCGAGACCTGAAGCGCCGGATCGGCGAGGGCGGCGGCCACGTGCGGCAGGTCCGCCGCCTCGCGCATCGCCTGCTCCCAGCGCTGCTGCTCGAGCAGCAGCTCGACGTCGGAGAGATAGTTCGCGAGCATCCGCGAGCTCGAGGGATCCGTGAGCCGGCCGGCGTCAGCGTCGGGGGGCGGGTTTCGCTTCCGGGCTTGCGGGTCTGACATACGCTACCCTCGGGACTCGCCGGGCGGAGGGGTCTGCGGACGTTTGCGCGCGGCGCGATGTCTGGCCCCGGGATCGGCCCGGCGACGGGCCGGCGCCGAGGCGGGCGCGGGCGCCGCCTTCCTGCCGCCCCGATGCGCACGGCGGATTTTCTTCCACGTCTTGCGTGCGGCGACGGCGAGCTTCCGGGCCCGTTTCGCCTCGCGCTTGGCTTCCTTCAGGCGTTTGCGTGAGCGCTTGAGCTCTTCCTTGGCGAGGCGCACGCGCTGTTTGGCGACTTCGGCCTGAAGGCGGGCGCGCTCGAGCGGCTCGGCCGGCGCGGCCCCGGATGCGGCCGCATCGGGATGCGACTTCTCGCTGGCGGTCTTCCTCATGCGGCATGCGATCGGGTGGGAGAAACGTGATCAGTGTCACACAATGCCGCCGCGCTTTCCACCGCGCCCTTATCCACAGATTTTGTGCATAACCATGTGGACAGGGCGGGGCGGGCGGCCCAAAGCCGCTCTGCGCCCAAGGGGTTGCGTCAGAATGATGATGCTTTAGACAGCGGCCGCGCGCACCCGCGCCGGCAGCACGGTGGCGGTCACGCGGTTGCGGCCGTTGTTCTTGCTGCGATAGAGCGCGGCGTCGGCCACTTTGAGCATGTGCTCGGCGATCTTCCGCTCCCCGACGGGGACGCGATCGAGGCCACAGAGGCCGAAGCTCGCCGTGACATCGACGTTGCGGTTCTGAACCTTGAAGGGCGTGTTGGCCACCGTCGCGCGAAGCTTGCGCGCGACATCGAGCGCCTGCTCGTAGGCGGTCTCCGGCAGCACGATGGCGAATTCCTCGCCGCCGATCCGCGCGACCCAATCGACACCGCGTCGCAACGACTCCTGCACGCGGGGGCCGAACTGCCTTAGGATCTCATCGCCGCCGACGTGTCCGAGAGTGTCGTTGGCGTTCTTGAAATAATCGATGTCGCAGAGGATCAGCGAGAGCGGCCGGCCGTAGCGCGCCGCGCGCTCGACCTCCCGCGGAAAGTGCTTGCTGAAGAAGCGCCGGCTCGCGACTCGTGTCAGATCGTCCGTGGTGGACAGCTTGCGATTCTCCACCAGCGCGATCCGCAGCACGTTCTCGAGCTCCGCGATGCGTCGCGCCGCGCCGATGCGCGCCTGCAGCTCGGGGTCGGACACGCGCCGACCGAGGCAGTCGTCGGCGCCCGCGGCGAGACCCCGCTCGCGCTCCTGCCGCTCGTCGAGCTCGGGAACGAACACGATGTAGGGAGCTCGCGCGGATGGTTGCGCGCGCACTTTTCGGATGAGCTCGAGACTGTCGGTCACGATGACCGGCCGGAATTCCGCCGCGAGACCCGCGAGCGCCTGGCCGTCGTCGGCCGCGATCTCGAGCTCGAGCATCTCGTCGGGGATCCTGCGCTCGAAGTCGCGCCGGACGCCGGCATCGCCTATCGCGATCATCGCGCGCGGCGGCGGCAGCACGCGCAGCATCACGGCGATGGTCGCGGCGGTGTCCTCCTGGATCGCGGCGGGCTGGTGTGCCCGCCGCTCGAGGACTCGCTTGATGAGGGTTGTTTGCCCGCCAGCGCGCATTTCTCGCCTGCCGGGCAGTGTGGAACGCTCCATTTGGGGCGATGCTATCGCCGGAGCGCTGAAAAAACTGTGGCGCCTCGCGCAAGGAGCCCTCGATCGCACCGGAAAGGCGAGCGAAGGGACTGGCGCTCCGGGGCCTGCTCGGCGGAAACTGTGATCCGCGCCACGTTTTCCCCGAGCGATCCGCGCCGCTACCATAGCGGCCTTGCGTCACCGCAGACCGGCCTCTCATCCCGCATGGACCCACCCGCAATCACCCGCCGACGCCGCCCGTTCCTCGCGCCCGTATGGGTCATCCTGCTGGCGATCCTGGCCGCCGTGGGCGTGGGACTGGCGCTGCACCAGTCGGCCACGAATACCATCGTCATGATCGTTCCCCCGGCGAGCCGTGAGCTCGGCACCATCGACAATCCCCCGCTCTCGGCCGAAGGGGAACAGCAGGCCGAGCAGCTCGCCCAGGAGTTCGCCTCGTCGACCGGAGAGCATGGACTCGCGGCGATCTACGTCGGCAAGAGCCGCGGCGCCGAGCAGACCGCCGCTCCGCTCGCGGAGCTGCTGCACACGCGGCCGCTCGTCCTCGCGAGCGGGGATGCCGGCGGGATCGCCGCTCAGATCATGGGGGAGCACGAAGGCGAGAACGTGCTGGTCGTCTGCGCGGCGGAAACGATTCCTCAGCTCGTCAATGAGCTGACCGGACAGAGCATCACGCCCGCGGGCGCCGCCGACCCGCGCGTGCTTTACGTCGTGACGGTCCCGAGCTACGGGCCGGCGAGCGTGCTGCGCATGAGGTACTGAGGCCGGCTCGGACCCCTAGCGCCCGTGCGCGCTCAACGC
>JAKAZP010000225.1 GCA_021815905.1 Pseudomonadota bacterium
CTTGAACTGAGCGAGATCGATGTAAAGCAGCGCGAAGGTGCCCTCGCAGCGCTGGGCGTTGAGGACCGCCGCATGCAGCCGGTTGTCGAATTCGCGCCGGTTGATGAGCCCGGTCAGCGCATCGTGACTCGCCTGGTACGAGAGCGCGCGCGTCAGCCGGCGCTCCTTGGTCACGTCGTGGAACACGATGACGGCGCCGATGACACTTCCGCGCCTGTCGCAGATCGGCGCCGCCGACTCCTGGATCGCCACTTCGTGCCCGGAGCGGGTGATGAGGACCGAATGATCCGCGGGCGAGGCCGCATCGCCCCCGCCGAGCACGCAAAGCAGCGGATTCTCGACCGGCTCGCGCGTGATCTCGTTGACGAGCCGGAGCACCTCGGTGATCGGACGCCCCCGCGCCTCATCGAGCGACCACGCCGTGAGGCTCTCGGCGACCGGATTGATGTACTCGATCCGCCCCTCGGCGTTGGTGCTGATGACCGCATCGCCGATCGACTGCAGAGTCACCTGCGCACGCTCCTTTTCCGCGAAGATCGCCTGCTCGGCGCGCTTGCGCTCGGTGATGTCGGCAATGGTGCCCTCATAGCCCGTGATCCGGCCGGTCGAATCCCGCACCGCGCGGGCGTTCTCCAGGATGACCACCTGCTCGCCATCGCGCCGCCGCATGAGGAACTCCGCATTGCGGATCTCCCCGAGCGCCTCGACGCGGCGCATGAATTCGGCCCGGTCGGCCGGATTCCAGTAAAGCGTAGCAACGCTCGGCAGCGCGTACAGTTCCTCGGCACTGCCGTAGCCCAAGATCTCGACGAAGGCGCGATTCACCGAGCGCAGCCGCCCATCGCGGCCGCTCTGGTACACGCCCTCGGCGATGCTCTCGAACAGGCCCCGGAACTTGGCCTCGCTCTCCCGCAACGCCTCCTCCGCCAGGCGCCGGCCGATCGCGATGCCGGCGATCTGCGCGGCGTGCGCCATGATCCGCAGCTCTCGCTGTCCCGGCAGCCCCGAGGTCGAATGGTAGACGCCGAGGGAGCCGAGGAGCTTGCCGTCGGTCGCCTTGATGGGAGTCGACCAGGCCGCCCGCAGTCCCGCCCCGAGCGCGGTCTCGCGCAGCGCCTCCCAGAACGGGTCAACCGCGATGTCCGCCACCAGCGCCTGACGGCCGAGATACACCGCCGCGGCGCAGGAGCCGTTACGGATGTCAATCGGGCAGTGCTCGAGCATCCGGCGCAGCGCGAGCGGCAGCCGCGAGCCGACGATGTAGGAGAACGCGAGCGACGCCGGGTCGAGCACGGAGATCGTGCACGCGGTGCCGATGCCCACCGACTCGATGAAGCGGGTGATCGAGGCGAGCACATCCGAGAGCGGCGCGTTGCCGGTCAGCTGCTCGAAGACCGCGCGCTCGGCGACCGCCACGCGCTCGGTGAGCTCGGATTCCTGCGCGCGGTAGCCGAGCTCGGCGGCCTCGTCGGCCATGAGCCGCATCGACTGCACGATCCCGCGCCGCTCCGCATCCATCGACGCGAACTGCGCGCTCACGAGCTTCAGCAGCATGCCGAAATCGGGAATCTCGGCGCCCGAGCGCAGCCTCGCCTCCTTCAGCAAGCCGTTGAGCTGGGGATGCAGATCCGCCCCGAGAGCGGCGAGACCCGGCTCGGCGCGCACGAGGGTCGTGGTCGCCCCGGTGGTGAGCGCCGTGCTCTCGGACGGCCTCGATGCGGACTGCTCCTGCCCTGACATGCGGTCAAGCGCCGGAATTCGGCTTCCCGGGGCTGGCGGTGGCGCCGGGCGCCGGCGCGCCGACGATCACCGGGATGGAGAACGGCCAGACCACCGTCTGGCCGCCCATGGAGACTCCCACGGCGGCCGTCACGGTGAAGATGCCCGTGCCGAGGGGCCTTATGGTGATCGAGCCGAAGATCGGCTCGCGGGGCGCCGGCGCCGGGAGCTGCCGATTGGCTCCGGCGCCGAGGACATCGAGACCGGTACGGGCGCCGAACAGCACCCTCAGGCTGTCGATGCCGGCGTCGAGCGGGATGAGCGCGTAGTCGATCACCTCCTGCTGACCGACCTCGGGACGGCTACGGATCTCGAACTTGAGCGTGACAGGCGCACTGCCCGTGCCCGGGCCCACGGCATCGATCATGCCGGCCAGGGCCTTCTGGGCCGCCTGCGAAACGGCGGGTCTCGCGGGAGCCGCGGCGCCGGCCGAGGGGGCCTTGGCGTGACCATTGAAATAGCCACAGCCGGCCAGGGCCATGGCGAGAGCCAGGCCTAAGCCGCAGCGCAGAGCGGAAAATACTGGTGGCGTCCGCATGACACCGCGCGGGGTTCTTCTGTGCTTCCGATACTGTGCGACCGGATGTCACCATAACGCGAGCGCGCCCTTCGGCGCATCGATTTCTTTGGAATTTCGTGACGTTGGACGCTTTTGCCGCAGCGCCGGGTCAGCCCGAGAGCAGCGGGGGCTCCTCGATCGCGGCAATCTGCTCCCTCAGGTCCCCCAGATAGCGCTCCCAGTGGCGCTCCTCGGCGAACCAGGGGAAGGCCCGGGGGAAGGCCGGGTCCGCCCAGCGGTGGCAGACCCAGGCGGCGTGATGCAGCATTCGCAGCCCCCGCAGCGGCTCGATGAGCTTCACCTCGCGAAAGTCGAGGTCGGCGAACTGCAGGTAGCCCGCGAGGAACTCCGCCCACTGGCGCTGCTGCTCGTGCGGGGACCCGGAGAGGAGCATCCACAGATCCTGGATCCTCGGCCCCATGGCGCAGTCGTCCAGGTCGACGAATACCGGGCCGTGCTCATCCCACAGGAGATTCCCGAGATGACAGTCCCCATGCAGGCGGATCTCCGCGGTGCGGCCAACCTCCTCGTACGCCTGCTCGATCCGCTCCAGGAGCTCGGCGCTCACCCGCTCGTAGGCGCCGCGCGAGCCCGCGGGCAACAGCCTGCTCGCGAGGACGAGCGCGCGCGCCTCGTACCCCAGGCGCTCGATGCCGATCCGAGGGCGGCGCTCGAACGCGCCCCGTGCACCCACCTGATGGAAACGGGCGAGCGAGCGGCCGAGGAGCTCGCGTGCCCCGGGCGCGTCGAGCTCGGGCGAGTGGCCCCGCAGCCAGGGAAAGGCGGCGAAGCGGAAGTCACGATGGCGATAGAGCGTCTCGCCGCCGCAGGAGGCAACCGGAGCCGCGACCGGGAGCTCCGCTTGCGCGAGCTCGGCGGTGAAGCGGTGCTCCTCGAGAATCTCGGCATCGCTCCAGCGCGCGGGACGATAGAACTTGAGCACCCGCAGACCCGCGGAGGTCCCGAGCTGATACACCCGGTTTTCGTAGCTGTTGAGCGCGAACAGCCTGCCGTCGGGCTCGAGTCCGACGGAGTCGGCCGCATCGAGCACGCACTCGGGCGTCAGGCCCGCGAACGGCATCGAGAAAGGCGTCACCTGAGGATCGCGGCTTTTGTTTATCATCGGCGTGGATTCGATTTACCCGGCTACGGACCTGAGTTTGCATGAAACACGCCCCGATTCTCGTCACCGGCGGCGCCGGATACATCGGCAGCCACGTCGTGCTTCAGCTTCGCGCCCGGGGCGAGGACGTGGTGGTGCTCGATGATCTCTCGCGCGGCTTCCGCCAGGCCGTGCTCGACACGCCGCTGGTGATCGGCCGGGTGGGCGACCGGGCCCGGGTGCTCGAGACGCTGCGCGAGCATCGGATCGACACGGTGATGCACTTCGCCGCCTATACCATCGTGCCGGAATCGGTGCGGGAGCCGCTGAAGTACTACGGCAACAACACCTGCTCCACCCGATCGCTGCTCGAATGCTGCCTGGAGGCCGGCGTGCGGCATTTCGTCTTCTCCTCGACCGCCGCCGTCTACGGCATTCCCGCCGACGGGCTCGCCTCGGAGTCGAGCCCGACCGCGCCCATCAACCCCTACGGCACCTCGAAGCTCATGTCGGAGTGGATGCTGCGCGATGTCTCCGCCGCCTCGAGCCTGAAGCACGTGGCGCTGCGATACTTCAACGTCGCCGGCTCCGACTCGCAGTGCCGCGTGGGGCAGTCGACGCCCCAGGCGACGCTCCTGGTCAAGGTCGCCTGCGAGGCGGCGGTGGGCAAGCGCGATCATGTGTCGATCTTCGGCACCGACTATGACACGGCCGACGGCACCGGGGTGCGCGACTACATCCACGTGGAGGACCTGGCCACGGCGCATCTGGATGCGCTCGAGTATCTGCGCGCGGGCGGCGCCTCGACCGTCCTCAACGTCGGCTATGGTCATGGCTACAGCGTGCGGGAAGTCCTGAAGAGCGTCGAGCGCGTCTCGGGCGCTCGCCTGACGGTGCGCGAGGAGCCGCGCCGGGCCGGGGATCCGCCCTCCCTCGTCGCGCACGCCGAGCGCATCCGCAGCGTCCTCGGGTGGAAGCCCCGGCTCGATGACCTCGACACCATTGTGCGGACCTCCCTCGCGTGGGAAAAGCGCCTCGCCCGCGAGCCCTGGTGAGGCGCGAGCCGCAGGCGCCGACGAGCGTGCCTCGCTGTAGAATGCCCTGATGCAGTGGCTGCGTCCCAAGTCCTTGAGCGGCCTGATGCTTCTCGGCCTGGCGCTCCTCGCCCTGCCGCTGCTCGGGGCGATCATCACGGCCGCCCTGCAGATCCGCACGCTCGCCACCACGGGTCAGAAGATCGTCATCGAAGGGGTGACGGCCGCGCGCGCCAGCCAACAGCTCTTCAGCGAGATCTCCTCCCTCGAGCGCACCGCGCGTCTGTACCAGGTGCTCAACGACTCGAAGCTCCTCGACAGCTACAAGCTCGAGGATCAGGCGCTCAGCGCGACCCGCATCCAGCTGTACGTCCATGCCACTCGGGCCACGCGCGATACGCTCGAGCAGCTGGCCGTGGTGCAGCATGCGATCCGCGTGAGCGTGCTCAGCACGCCGCCGGCCCCGAGCTCGAGCGGCTCGAACGGCACGGGCGCCTCGGGCGCGGGCAGCGCGGGCGCGACCGGCGGATCGGGCGGCAGCGGCGCG
>JAKAZP010000226.1 GCA_021815905.1 Pseudomonadota bacterium
TTTCTGCAGGGCGGCGCCCGGGAGCTTCTCGAGCAGTGCGCCGAGGCCGCCCATCTTCTGCACCTGCTCGAGCTGGCTCTTCAGATCGCCGAGATCGAATCCCTTGCCCTTGACCACCTTGCGGGCGAGCCGCTCGGCCTCTTTCTGGTCCACCTGGCGGTGTACCTGCTCGACCAGGCTCACCACATCGCCCATGCCGAGGATGCGCGAGGCCATCCGCTCGGGGTCGAACGGCTCGAGGGCCTCGGTCTTCTCGCCGACGCCGAGGAAGACGATGGGCTTGCCCGTGATCTGACGCACCGAGAGGGCGCCGCCGCCGCGGGCATCGCCATCGGCCTTGGTCAGGATCACCCCGGTCAGGTCGAGCGCCGCACCGAAGGCCCGGGCGGCATTGACCGCATCCTGGCCGGCCATGGCATCGACGATGAACAGCCGCTCGCCGGGACTGACGGCCGCATCGATCTGACGCACCTCCTCCATCATCGCCTCGTCGACGTGCAGCCGGCCGGCAGTGTCGACGACGAGGACGTCGAAGACGCCGCGCCGGGCCTCCTCGAGCGCGGCTCGAGCGATGTCGGCCGGGGCGGTCTCAGGGTCCGCCGCGAAGTACTCCGCGTGCACCTGCGCCGCAAGCCGCTCGAGCTGCAGCATGGCCGCGGGGCGACGGACGTCGGTGCTCACGAGCAGAACCCGCTTGCGCTGCTCCTCGATCAGCCAGCGCGCGAGCTTGGCGGCGGTCGTGGTCTTGCCGGCGCCCTGGAGCCCGGCGAGCAGCACGACCAGGGGTGGCTGCGCGCGCAGGTTGAACCCCGCCCGCTGCCCTCCCATCACCTCCACCAGCTCCCGGTGCAGAATCCCGACGAACGCCTGCCCGGGAGTGAGGCTCTCGGCGACCTCCGCCCCCAGAGCCTTGGCTTTCACCCCCTCGACGAAGGTCCTGACGACCGGCAGCGCGACGTCGGCCTCGAGCAGCGCGACCCGCACCTCGCGCAGCGCCTCGGCCACGTTCTCCTCGGTGATGCGGCCGCGGCCCCGCAGGGCCTCGATCGTGCGGGAGAACCGGGACGTCAGGGTGTCGAACATGGGAATCCGAAGGCGGCCGATGGGAGGAGGACAATTATAGGGGCAAGTGCGGTATTTTCCGGGCCTGATCACCTCTGCCGAGGACCTGAGATTGAACCCAGCCCCCTCCGCTGCGCTGCTCGCGCTGCTGCTCATCGCGCTGCTCTCGATCATCGCCTTCTCCTCGGGCACCGAGGTCGCGATGCTCTCGGTGAACCGCTACCGCATCCGCCACCGGGCCAAAAGCGGCGAAAGCGCGGCGCGGCTGCTCGAGCGGCTGCTGCAGAAGCCCGACGACTGGCTGGGGGCGAATCTCGTCATTCTGGCCGCGGCGAGCGTGTTCGCCTCGGCGATCGCGACCCTGCTCGCCCAGCGTACGGGGTTGCGCTACGCGGTGCCGGTCACCGGACTGTTCCTCACCCTCGCCGTGATCGTCTTCTGCGAGCTGGCGCCGAAGATCTATGCCGCCACTCACCCGGAATCGGTGGCGCTCGCCTCCGCGCGCATCTATCGACTGCTCGTGCTGCTCGCGCGGCCGTTCCTCTGGGTGACGAACCGCATGTCCTACGGTCTGCTGCGGCTCTTCGGGGTGGTGCGGGCCGCTCCCGTGAGCCAGGCCCTGAGCACCGAGGAGCTGCGCACCGTGGTGGCCGAGGCCGGTCCCCTGATCCCCGCGCGTCACCGCCAGATGCTGCTGTCGATTCTCGACCTCGGGCAGATCACGGTGAACGACATCATGATCCCGCGGCAGGAGATCTCGGGGATCGACATCGCGGGGGGCTGGGAGGACGTCCTCGAGCAGCTGCGCCAGACCCCGCACACGCGGCTGCCCCTCTACGACGGGGAGCTCGACAACCTCGTCGGCATCGTGCACATGAAGCGCGTGGCGCACGAGCTCACCCGCGGCACCCTGACGCGCGAGCGGCTCATCGAGATCGCGAGCTCCCGCGAGCCGTACTTCGTGCCCGAGAGCACCGCGCTGAACGTGCAGCTCGGCAACTTCCAGCGCAATCGCCGGCGCCTCGCCTTCGTGGTCGATGAGTATGGCGACATCGAAGGCCTGGTGACGCTCGAGGACATCCTCGAGGAGATCGTCGGCGAGTTCACCACCGACCCGGCGACCGTGACCCACAAGGACATCCACGCCGAGGGGCCCGCCGTTTTCATCATCAATGCGAGCGCCACGATCCGCGCGGTGAACCGCGCGCTGCAGTGGCAGTTGCCCACCGAGGGACCGAAGACCCTGAACGGTCTGCTGCTCGAGCGGCTCGAGACGATTCCGGCTCCGGGCACCGCCGTCAAGGTCGGTCCCTACGAGTTCGAGGTGCTGCAGATCGCCGACAACGCCATCAGGACCGTGCGGGTACGGGCGCCCGCCGGGCAGAGCCCGCAGCCCCCGGGCTGAGCGCCGCTTCGAGCGCCTCATCCACCCGGGCGACCGGGATCACCTCCAGCCCCTCGAGCCGCTTGCGGGGCACGTTCTCGCGCGGCACGACCGCGCTCTGGAATCCCTGCTTCTGGGCTTCCCGCAGGCGCTCCTCGCCGTAGGCGACGGGCCGCACCTCCCCGGTGAGGCCGAGCTCGCCGAAGGCGATGAGCGAGCCCGGAACCACGCGATCGGCGAGGCTCGAGGCGAGCGCGATCACGACCGGCAGATCCCACGCGGTCTCGTTGATCTGCACCCCGCCGACGGCGTTCACGAATACGTCGTGCTCCTGCAGGGAGACCGAGCCATGGCGATTCAACACCGCGAGCAGCATGGCGAGGCGGTTGGCATCGAGTCCCTGGGCGATGCGGCGCGGGGCGCCGAATCGCATGCGATCGACGAGCGCCTGCAGCTCGATGAGCAGCGGGCGGCCCCCCTCGCGGGTGACGGTGACGATGCTGCCCGCCGCCGGCTCGGGCGCGCGCGCGAGGAAGATCGCCGATGGATTTCGCACCTCGCGCAGGCCGCTCTCGGTCATGGCGAAGAACCCGAGCTCCCCCACCGCGCCGAAGCGGTTCTTGGTCGCCCGAACGATGCGGTAGCGGCTGCCGGCCTCGCTCTCGAAATACAGCACCGTGTCGACCAGGTGCTCGAGCACCCGGGGGCCGGCGATCGCCCCCTCCTTGGTCACGTGCCCGATGAGCACGACGGCCGTCGACGTCGATTTCGCGAAGCGCACCAGCTCCGCCGTGCATTCCCTGAGCTGCGACACGGCGCCGGCGCTCGATGCGACGGTGGCGGACTGCGCGGTCTGGATCGAGTCCACGATCAGCAGCCGCGCGCGCCGGCTCGCCGCCTGCGAGGTGACGGTCTGCAGGTCGGTCTCGGTGAGGACCTCGAGGGCGGGCACGCGCAGCCCGAGGCGATGCGCCCGAAGCGCCACCTGCGACACCGATTCCTCGCCGCTCGCGTACACGACCGCGTGGCTCGCCGCGACGTGCGCCGCCACCTGCAGCAACAGCGTCGATTTGCCGATGCCGGGGTCGCCGCCGAGCAGTGTCACGGACCCGGGCACGATGCCCCCTCCGAGCACCCGGTCGAGCTCGCCCTGCCCGCTCGCGAGCCGCTCGAGCATAAGGTCCGCGCTCCCCTCGAGCGGCACGGGGGCCGTGGGCGCGCCGGAGGCCGCCGCGGAGCGTACCGGTACGCTCTGCTCGAGCGAATTCCACTCGCCGCACAGCGGACACATGCCTTGCCATTTCGGCGTCTGTCCGCCGCAGGCGCTGCAGACGAATACGGTGCTCTGACGGGCCATTCGATGCGCGGGATCGTGGACTTGGGCTACGATGCGCGCCCGGGGAGGACCGGATGACCGGTTTGTGACCAGGCGCTCGGACTCAACCGACGGCAATGCTAGCTTATGCCCGCTCCATTCGGGGACGGGAGAGTGATGCGCGTCACAATCGGCGGGACGAAAGCGCCGCTTTTGAGCCCGCGGGCGCACAGTGCCGCATGCGGTCGGGGAGCTTGCACTTTGAGAATGACAGAGGGCCCGAGCGGGATGCTCAGGGCGGAAGCATGAGCCTGAAGAACAAGGTGCGGTTCGTCGGACTGAGCGACACCGGCAAGGTTCGCGAGCACAACGAGGATTCAATCGCCCTGGACCTGGACGTCGGCCTGCTCGTGCTGGCCGACGGCATGGGCGGCTACAACGCCGGCGAAGTGGCGAGCGGCATCGCGGTGAAGACCATCATGAGTCTCGTGCGCGAGCAGGTCGAGCGGGAGGACATGAGCCAGCCCGATCGCAGCTCGGGACTGTCCCGCTCCACCATCATCCTGCGCGATGCCATCCTCCGGGCGAACAAGATCATCTACCAGACCGCGCGCACGCAGCCCCAGTGCGAGGGCATGGGCACGACGGTGGTGGCCGCGCTGTTCTTCGACAACAGGGTGACCATCGCCCACGTGGGCGACTCGCGGCTGTATCGCCAGCGAAACGGCAAGTTCGAGCAGGTGACGATGGACCACTCGCTGCTGCAGGAGCTGGTCGATCGGGGCTTCTACTCCGCCGAGGAAGCCCAGCGCGCCGCCAACAAGAACTACGTCACCCGGGCCCTCGGGGTCGAGCCGAGCGTCGAGGTCGAGATCCAGGAGGTGCCGGCCCAGAAGGGGGAGGTCTACGTCCTCTGCTCCGACGGCCTGTCGGACATGATCGAGGACGAGGATATCCATTTAACCATAAACACCTTTGGTGATAATCTTGATACCGTTGCCAGGCAACTGATTCAACTGGCCAATGACAACGGGGGCCGCGACAACATCTCCGTGCTGATGGCGCACGTGCTCGATGCGTTCCCGGCCCGCGCGAGAATATTCGACAAGATCCTGGGTTGGTTCGGCTAGCACGGGGAGAGGCGAAGAATCATGGCAAGGTTGGTCTTGAGCCTGGAAAGCCAGGTGATGGCGGAATACAACATGAACAAGGAGCGTTACACGGTCGGCCGGCTGCCGGAC
>JAKAZP010000227.1 GCA_021815905.1 Pseudomonadota bacterium
CGGCTCGTTGAGGGTCGATATGGTACCGTGGCGCCCGCATGCCACAAGCCGAGATCCCCGCCGCGGGGGCGAGCGCCGCCCCGGCCACACCCCCCAGGGAGAAGCTGAATACCCGCGCCGCCACGGTGGTGGCGCTCGCGGTGCTCTGCAGCCGCGTCCTCGGCCTCGTTCGCGATCAGGTGTTCTCGGCGCTGTTCGGCGCCGGCGAGGTGATGGACGCCTTCATCATGGCGTTCCGCATCCCGAACCTGCTGCGCGACCTGTTCGCCGAGGGCGCGCTGTCGGTCGCCTTCGTCACGACGTTCACCAAGACGACCGCCCTCGAGGGTGAGCGGGCGGCCTGGGATCTCGCCAACAAGGTCGCGACCCTCGCCACCATCGTGCTGAGCGCCCTCGTGCTCATCGGCATTCTCTGCGCGCCCTGGATCGTGGCCGTCATCGCACCGGGATTCCACGGTCAAAAGGCCGTGCTCACGGTCGAGCTGGCCCGCATCATGTACCCGTTCATCCTGCTGGTGTCGCTCGCGGCGCTGGTGATGGGAATGCTGAATGCGCGCAACGTGTTCGGCATGCCGGCCATGGCCTCGAGCTTCTTCAATCTCGGCTCGATCCTCGCCGGAGCGGGACTGGGCTGGTGGCTCGATCCGCACTTCGGGCCGCCGGCCACCGTCGGGCTCGCCATCGGCACCCTGTTCGGCGGGGCGCTGCAGCTGCTCGTGCAGCTGCCCTCCCTCGGCCGTCTCGGCTACCGCTTCCGGCCCGATTTCCACTGGCGGGATCCGGGTGTGAGGGCGATCCTGCGCCTCATGGGCCCCTCGGTGATCGCCGCGAGCTCGACTCAGGTCAACGTGCTGGTGAATGGCATGTTCGCCTCCGAGCTCGGCAACGGACGGGTCACCTGGCTCCAGTACGCCTTCCGACTCATCTACCTGCCGCTCGGGATCTTCGGCGTGGCGCTCGGCACGGTGACCTTGCCGCTGCTCGCGCGCATGGCGGCGGCCGGAAATACCCAGGCCTTTCGCAGCGAGCTCGCCCGCGGCATGCGCCTCGCCTTTCTCATGACGATCCCCGCGAGCATCGGCCTCATGCTGCTCGCCGAGCCGATCGTGTCGGTGCTCTTTCAGCACGGCCGTTTCACGGCGTACGCGGCGCTGCAGACCGCGGCGGCGCTGCGCTTCTACGCCATCGGGCTCTGCGGTTACGCGGCGCTCAAGGTGCTGGTCAACGCCTTCTACGCCATCGACCGGCGCAAGACGCCGATGGTGGTCAGCTTCTGCGCCGTCGGGCTCAACCTGCTTCTCAGTTGGCTGTTCACCGTGCACCTCGGCTGGGGACACGTGGGACTTGCGCTCTCGACCTCCTGTGTCGCCACCACCAACTTCCTGGTGCTGTACGCGCTCATGCGCTGGCATCTCGGGCGGCTCGAGTCGCGCGCGATGGTCTCGCTCCTCGCGCGAGTCGCGGTGGCCTCGGCGCTGCTCGCGGCGATCTGCTGGGCCGGCAATCGCTACCTGCTCGGCCCCGCGGTGCTCATGCACTTCTGGGAGAGGCTCGGCGCGCTCGCGCTGGTCATCGCCGGCGCCGCCGGCGCGTTCTTCTGGTGCGCGCACGCGCTCGGGATCGGGGAGCTGCGCGAGATCAGGCATGCCCTGTGGCGGCGCTTCAGTCGCGTCTGAGTCCGCCACCCGGCCCGGGCATGCGTTGTGCGGAGTCGATCGAAGCTCTCGGCTAAAGGAGTCCGTCATGAGACGCTACCTGCTTTCCTTCACCGCCCTCGCTTTGCTTGCCGCGGGCGCGGCCGCGCCGGTCGAGGCCTACACCTATTCCGAGGCCTACTATGTTCCGCCCGAGCACATCCACTGGCACGTCGACATGGGATACGCCGCGACCCTCGGCGGCATCTCGGATTACCTCGACGGCGGCTGGACTTTCGGCGGGGGCCTCTCGTGGCAGCCCGATTTCCGCTCCCCGCTCTCGCTGCGAGCCGATCTGAACTACAGCCGCTTCCAGGCGACGCGCGAGCTGATCGCGATCAACCAGGCCGCGGGCGCCACCTCGATCGATGACGGCTTCGGCGAGACGCTCGGTGTCGACGTCGATGGCGAGTACCGCGTGCCGCTCAGCGCGACGCTGACGGGATACACCCTCGCGGGGGTCGGATTCGATTACCGGCGCATCGCCCTCACGCAGACGGTGGGCGTGGGCAATTACTTCTGCGACTACTACTTCGGTTACTGCGAGTTCGGTTTGTTTCCGGGGCAGGAGGTGGTCGCGAGCGACAACACGACGCGGTTCGCCTGGAACGTGGGCGTCGGGCTGCGCTTCGCGCTCGGCGGCGGCCAGTCGTTCTTCGTCGAGGCGCGATACCTGCGGCTCGAGACCCGGAATCCGGAGGCCTTCATTCCCATCCGGATCGGCATCCGCTTCTGAGCGCGCCGATGAGGAGCGATGCGGCGCAACATCTGTGGTTCGACTCGGCGCTGCTCCCGGGCGGCTGGGCCCGGCGCGTGCGGCTCGAGGGCCGCAAGGGGCGGATTCACGCGCTTGCGACCGGGGTCGATCCGGAGCCCGCCGATGAGCGCCACGCCGTCGCCATCGCCGGACTTTCGAACCTGCACAGCCACGCCTTTCAGCGGGCGCTCGCCGGTCTCACCGAGCGGCGCGGACCGGCCGGCGACACGTTCTGGACCTGGCGCGAGCTCATGTACCGCTTCGTCGAGCGGATCGATCCGGATCAGCTCGAGGCGATCACCGGGCTCGCCTTCGCCGAGATGCTCGAGGCGGGATTCACGCGGGTGGGTGAGTTCCACTATCTGCACCGGGATCCGGGGGGCGGCCCGTACGAGGAGCCCGGCGAGCTCGCCGGCCGGGTCGTGGCGGCCGCCGAGCGCACCGGGATCGCCCTCACGCTGCTGCCGAGCTTCTACGCCCACGGCGGCTTCGGCGGCCGCGAGCCGAGCCCGCGGCAGCGACGCTTCATCACCGATCCGGAGCAATTCGCCCGCATCCTCGATTTCTGCCGCGGCGCGAGCCGCGCGCTCGCGGGCGCGAATGTCGGGGTGGCGCCGCACAGCCTGCGCGCGGTGACACCGGAGGAGCTGCGCCTCATCGCCGGGCTCGCCCCGAAAGACCCGATTCACGTGCACATCAGCGAGCAGGTGAGGGAGGTCGAGGACTCACTCGCCCGGTGCGGGCTGCGGCCGATCGAGCTGCTGCTCGAGAGCGTCGCGGTCGACCGCCGCTGGTGTCTCGTGCACGCCACGCATGCCAGCCCGGCCGAGCTCGAGCGCGTCGCGGCGGCCGGCGCGGTGGTGGGCCTGTGTCCGATCACCGAGGCGAACCTCGGGGACGGGATCTTTCAGGCGAGCGCATTCCACGGCGCCGGCGGACGCCTCGGCGTCGGCACCGACTCGAACGTGCTCATCGACGCCGCGGGCGAGCTGCGGGGCCTCGAGTACTCCCAACGCCTCGAGCAGCGCGCGCGCAACGTCTGCGCGCGGGAAGAGGGTCGCTCGAGCGGGCGCATGCTGTTCGAGGCGGCGCTCGAGGGCGGCGCGCAGGCGCTCGCGGGCGCGACGCCGCAGCCCTGCGGGATCGTCCCGGGAGCGATGCTCGACATCGTCAGTCTCGACCTCGCGCATCCCGCGCTCATCGAGCGCAGCGAGGACGAGATCCTCGACAGCTGGATCTTCTCGGCCGGCCGCGAGGCCATCGACTGCGTGTGGCGCGCGGGGGAGAAAGTGGTGAGCGGCGGACGGCACCGCGACCGCGAGGCGCTCGTGGCCGGTTACCGCGGCGCGCTGCGCGCACTGCGCGGCTGAGCCGGGCCGCCGCGCTCGCGTGCGGGGCGCGTCTCGGCTAGCCTGAGGCGATGAGCACTCTCGCACAGCGGCTCAAGGCCGGCCGGTTCACCGTCACCACCGAGCTCACCCCACCCAAGGGCATCGACCTCGCGGAGCTCTACGCGAAGGCGCGGGCGCTCGCGCCGCACGTGGCCGCATTCAATCTCACCGAGTCGCCGCGGGCGCGCATGGCGATCGCCCCGGTCGCCGTCGCCCGGCTGCTGCTCGAGCGCGGGATCGAGCCCATCGTGCAGATGACCGCACGCGATCGCAACCGCATCGCCATCCAGGCGGAGCTGCTCGGCGCCGCCGCGCTCGGGGTGGAGAACTTCGTGTTCATGGCGGGCGATCCCCCGGGCAAGGGAGATCATCCCGAGGCGAAGCCCGTGTTCGACCTCAATGCGAGCGGCATGCTGCAGGCGGCGCGCGCGCTCTCGCTCGGGCGCGATCTCGCGGGCAACGAGCTGCGGGGCGCGCCGCGCCTCTTCGCCGGGGCGACCGCGAATCCGGGAGCGGTGGACTTCGAGGCCGAGGTGGCCAATACGCGGCGCAAGATCGACGCCGGCGCCTCGTTCCTTCAGACGCAGGCGGTGTACGAGCCCGAGGCGCTCGAGCGCTTTCTGCGCGCCGTCCGGCCCGAGGGCGTCGCCGTGCTCGCGGGTCTCATTCCGCTGAAGTCCGCGCGCATGGCCTTGTGGCTCAATTCCAACGTGCCGGGCATCCGCGTGCCCGAGGCGCTCATCGCCCGCATGGCGGCGGCGCAGGGGGCGGAGGAGGAGCTGAGGACCGGGCTCGAGATCGCCTCGGCCGGCGTACGGGCGGCGCGCAATCTCTGCGCCGGCGTGCACCTGATGGCGCTCGGCTGGGAGGCCCACATTCCGGCGATCATCGAGCAGGCCGGCATGGAGCAATGCTAGGATTCGGCTTTTTTAGGCGCCGGGCCCGCACCGGGCTCGAAGGACTTCCATGGCACTCAAGATCATGATTCTCGGGGCGAACGGCTTCATCGGCAGCGCGCTCACCAGCGCGATTTTGCGCGATCGGGAGTGGGAGGTCTACGGCATCGATCTCTCGGACAACAAGCTCGGGGACCTGCCGCGCAACGACCGCTTTCACTTCGTCGAGGGCGACATCACCATCAACCGGGAATGGGTG
>JAKAZP010000228.1 GCA_021815905.1 Pseudomonadota bacterium
TATTCGAGGCGCACGCTGAAGGCTTCGTGCGCGGTGCCACGGCCGATCCCGAGAGCCGCGGCATCGCCTCGGGCGCGCCTCACTCGATGCGGACGCCGCCCGCGGCCAGCTGTCGCGCAAGCGTGCTCAACTCCTCCTGGTGATGCCGCCACTGCTCGAGCGAGGTGCCGTAGAGCTTGCGGCGAACCTGCACGGCGCTCGCGGTGCTCGCCGGAGCGGGATTGAGATGGAACTCGAGGCACTGCGACTCGAACGGCAGATCGAGGAAGCGGCACAGGCCGCGGACAGTCGGCTCGAGCGCGGTGACCAGATCCTCGTAGGCCACCTCGAGGATTCGTCCCGGCAGGATCCGCCGCCAGTGATCCATCAGCCGCCGATAGGCGACATAGAACGCCCCGAGCTCGCGCAGATCGTACGCGAACGGATAGGCGCCCGCGAAGCGCACCTTGAAGATCGCATAGCAGGCCGCGAGCGGATGACGGGTGACGTGCACGATGCGCGCGCGCGGGAACGCGCGCAGGATGAGCGGACAGTAGAGGAAATTCGTCGGCTGCTTGTCCGTGAACCGCGGCCGCTCGCCGCGCCGCGTCTGCACGCGCGACAGGTATTCGCGCGCGATGCACTCGGGGTCGCTGCGCGCTGCGAAGTGCGGCCAGTCGCGCGCCGCCTCGGGGCTCGTGCGCCGCAGCGCGACGCTCAGCGCCTCGCCGAGGGCCGTCATCTCGCCGGCGGCATGCACCTGCGGGTGCAGGCCGATGATCCGCTCGAGCAACGTGGTGCCGGTGCGCGGCAGCCCGACGATGAAGATCGGCGATTCGCCGGTGCGGTCGGCGCCGATGCGCTCGATGTCCGGGAAGGACTCGATGAGGCGCTCGACCATCGCCTCATCGGTGGCCACGTCGTACTCGAACGATGATCGCTCGATGCGATTGGCGGCGGTGAGATGACGCCAGCTCGCCCCGTGCTCCGCCATGTCCTCGTACGACTTGGCGAGTGCGTAATGCAGCGTCGCGGCCGATCGGGACTCGGCCGGCACGCTGCGCAGCGCGCGCTCGATGGCCGCGACATGATTGTGATCGGGCCGCTGCGGCTCGAGCTCCACCAGGGCCTTGAGGGCGCCCGGATCGCCGGGAACGCGCGCGAGCACCGCCTGGTAATCGGCGGCGGCCCGATCGAAGCGGCCGAGCGTCCAGTGCATCACCCCGCGCTTGGCGAGCAGATGCGGGTCATCCGGGCGCAGGGCTTGGGCGCGGTCGTACGCCCGGAGCGCGACCGGGAATTCGGCGGCGTGAAACAGAAACTCCCCGATGGCATCGAGCAGCTCGACGGCATCCGCGGCCTCGATGGCGGCCGACACGTCGGCCATCCCGGCGGCGCGCTCGCCCCGGGCGAGGAGGCACTTGGCCCGTTGCAGCAGCCCTTGCGCATCTCCCGGATGCGTGCGCATCCACTCCTCCGCGAGCGCCAGCGCCTGGTCCGGCTGCCCCGCGAGCAGCGCGGCGACGCTGCCGAGATGCCAGCCGGCGCGCGCCTGCGGACGAGCCCGGCGGCAGGCCGCGGCGGCCGCCGCGGCACCCGGCAGGTCGCCCGATTGCAGCCGCGCGATGATGTCCCGCTCGAACGCGGCCGGCTCCGGGGTCACGGCAGTCTCGCGCGGCGGCGCATTCACGGATCCCCCGCGTCCCTCGCCCGGGCGTCGATCACCGCGAGCCAACGGCGCTTCGCGTCGGCATCGAGAAACGAGGCCTCGATCGAATTGCGCGCGAGCGTCGCTAGCTGCGCGCGGGAAAGCCCGAGCGCGCGCTCGACCGCGAGATAATTCTCCAGCACGTATCCTCCGAAGAAGGCCGGATCGTCCGAATTGACGGTCACGCGCAGCCCCGCCTCGAGCAGCCGCTTGAGGTTGTGGTGCTCCATGCGCTCGAACACCCGCAGCTTCACGTTCGACAGCGGGCAGATGGTCAGCGCGATCTGCTCGCGCACCAGGCGCGCAACGAGCTCGGGATCCTCCTCGCAGCGGACGCCGTGATCGATTCGCCCGACGGCGAGCAGGTCGAGCGCCTCGTGCACATAGGTCGGGGGCCCCTCCTCTCCGGCATGCGCCACGGTAAGCAGTCCCTGCGCTCGCGCCCGCTCGAACACCGCGGTGAATTTGGAGGGGGGGTGGCCGACTTCGGACGAATCGAGGCCCACCGCCGAGATGACCCGGCGGTGCTCGAGCACCTCCTCGAGAGTGTCCATCGCCTCCGCCGCGCTCAGGTGACGCAGAAAGCACGCGATGAGACGATGCGTCATGCCGAAGCGGCGCTCCGCCTCGGTGAGCGCTCGATGGAGTCCCTCGACCACCGCGCCGAAGGGGACCCCGCGCCCGGTGTGTGTCTGCGGATCGAAGAAAATCTCCGCGTGCACGACGCCCTGCTCATGGGCGCGCTCCAGGTAGCGCAGGCCGAGATGATAGAAGTCCTCCGCGTCCCGCAGAACATCCGCGAGCGCATAGTAGATGTCGAGAAACTCCTGCAGGTTGCCGAAGTCGTACGCGGCGCGCAGCTCGGCGATGCTGGCGCGAGGAAGGGAGACGCCGTGCTTTTGCGCGAGCCGAAAGGCCAGTTCCGGCTCGAGGGTTCCCTCGATGTGCAGGTGCAGCTCCGCTTTCGGCAGGCCCCTGATGTACTCTTCCGTCGATCCCATCGGATGCGCTCGACTCATGAATCCTAGTTTGCCGTAAATTCTGCAGCCCCGTAGAATCCGCGGCAATGGGCCGCCCGTCGGCGCACCGGATGCCCCCCATCGTCGCTGGACATCTTCAATGAGCCGCGCGGCCGCTTCCCCGAGGCGCGGGCACCGCGCGCGTCACGCACGATGACGCCCGATTCCTCCCCCGCCGGCGCGACGACGGCCGAGCCGCGGCGATCCATGCTCACACGGTTCTTCGATCTCGACGGCCACGGCACCACGGTGCGCACGGAGCTGTTCGCGGGCCTCACGACCTTCCTCACGATGGCGTACATCGTGGTGGTCAATCCGCTCATTCTGGGCGATGCGGGCATGCCCGTCGCGGGGGTTGCGGTCGCCACCTGCCTGTCCGCGGGCTTCGGCAGCATTCTGATGGGACTGCTCTCGAACTATCCGCTCGCGCTCGCTCCCGGGATGGGACTCAACGCCTACTTCACGTACACCGTGGTGAAAACCATGGGGCTGCCCTGGCAGGTGGCGCTCGGGTGCGTATTCCTCTCGGCCGTCGCGTTCCTGCTGCTCACCCTCTCCGGAGTGCGCCAGCTCATCATGAACGCGATTCCGCGCTCGCTGTTCGCGGCCGTGAGCGGCGGCATCGGACTGTTCATCGCCTTCATCGGGCTGAAGAACGCGGGAATCGTGGTCGCCAATCCCGGCACCACGGTGGGCCTCGGCAAGCTGACCGCCGCCGCGCCCGCGCTCGCCATGCTCGGACTGCTGGTCATCGCCGTGCTGCAGGCCCGCGCCGTCAAGGGCGCCATGCTCTTCGGGATCCTGAGCAGCGCGGCCGCCGCGTGGCTCTTCGGACTGGCCCGCTTCAGCCCCTCTGCATACCACCTGTCGGACCTGTCATCGACCGCATTCAAGCTCGACATTCCGGGCGCCCTGAACCTCGGGGGCGGCGTGGGACTCGCGCTGGTCGAGATCGTGTTCGTGTTCCTGTTCGTCGACCTGTTCGACAACGTCGGCACGCTGATGGCCGTCACCAAACGCGCGGGGCTCGCCTCCGCCGACGGCACGGTCCCCCGCATGAACCGCATCCTGCTCGCCGACTCGATCTCGATGCTTGCCGGAGCGCTCGTGGGCACGAGCCCGGTCACGAGCTACATCGAGAGCACCTCGGGAGTCGCGGTCGGCGGCCGAACCGGCCTCACCAGCGTCACGGTCGGGTTGCTGTTCTTCGCCACGCTGTTCGTCGCGCCGCTCGTGCAGGCCATTCCGGCCGTCGCCACCGCGCCCGCCCTGATCCTCGTCGGCGCCATGATGATGGGCGCGCTCGCGGAGGTGAATTGGCACGATCCGGGCGAGGGAATTCCGGCGTTTCTCACCGTCATCCTGGTTCCGCTCAGCTACTCGATCGCCAACGGCCTCGCCTTCGGCATCGTGAGTCACGCGGTGCTCAAGCTGGTGCGCGGACAGGCGCGCGCCCGCGACTGGCTGGTCTACGTGCTCGCCGCGCTGTGCGTGGCGCGCTTCGTCTATCTCAGCTGACCGACCGCTCGCGCGCGGCGGGCGTGGCGGCGGGATTCAGAGCCTCGAGGAATTCGGTCCCGACGGGCTTGTTGGCGAGGATCTCCTCGCGCGTGAGCCCCTTGAGCTCGTGCGGGAAAACCAGCCACTGGGAGGTCTCGTGGACGTAGAAGTCCGGCTTCAGCGCGCTGCGCCGGCGCTCGGGCTTGTAGTAGACGGTGGCGATGCGGATCTTGTCCGGCAGGTTCCGCCGGCAACGGCGCTTGAGCACCTCGATCACCGCCTCGAGGCTGCGCCCGGAGTCGAACACATCGTCGACGATCAGCAGCTCGTCCTCCGCCGTGAGCCGCGACACCAGGTAGTCGGTCGCGTGCACCCTGACGGTCTTGTCCTGCACGTCGATGCCGCTGTACGAAGACGTGCGGATGGCGATGTGGTCGGCGTGGATCGAGTGGTACTCGAGCACCTCCTGCACCGTGATGCCGATCGGCGCGCCGCCCCGCCAGATGGCGACCAGGAACGTGGGACGCATGCCGCTCGCAACCACTCGTCGCGCGAGCTCGAGCGAGTCCTGGAGCAACTTGTCGGCCGAAATGAAGAGCTTCTCCACGGCGCGTATTCTTTCACAAACCGATGCCGGCCGGGGCCGCTGATGATGCCGCGACGACCGGCACGTCTTTCCACCGACCGAGGAGGTCCGCGCATGGCATGCTCCGTCCCCCAGGCCCGATCGACCCGACGGCTCGCTCCCGCGCCCCGGGCTCCCGCGCCCCG
>JAKAZP010000229.1 GCA_021815905.1 Pseudomonadota bacterium
CAGGCGGTGTCGGCCGGGGTGCGCGAGCGGATGACGAAGGCAGCGGAACTCAGGGTGCCGCTGCGGGTCGAGATCGGCACCGGCGCGAACTGGGACGAGGCGCACTGATCCGCTTGCCGAGGCGCCCGCGCGTGCGTGCGCTCACGCGAGGCGCCGCGCGAGCCCGGTCGCCTCCGCGCGCGGCGCACGATGAGGCCCGCTGATTGCTCTCGCCATGAGGCCCGCTTTCGGGCGCAGGACGGTCCGCCATGCGAAAGATTCTGCTCATTGCGCTGCTCGCATTCGCCGGTGCGAGGGCGCACGCCTCGATCTTCGGCCTCGACGCCTATGCCGGCGCGGGGCTCATGCGCACGAGCGTCAACCGGCTCTACGGCACCGACTTCCACATTCACGATGTCTCGTGGAAGGCCCTGGCCGGCGTGCGCCTCACGCTGCTCGGAGCGGAGCTCGACTACTACCACCTCGGGAGCGACTCGGGGAGCTTCGACGGCCTCGGTTCCGTCAGCGCCCGCGCGCGGGCCGTTGCCGCGTACGTCGTCGGCTACCTGCCCCTGCCGCTGCCGGTCATCGATGTCTACGGCAAGCTCGGCCTCGATCGCTGGCAACTGAGCGGCGACTCCGCTCGCGCCTCGCTCTTTCGCGCCTCCCGTCGCGGCACGCAGCTCGCCTGGGGGGTCGGTGCGCAGGCGCATTTCGGTCACCTGGCGGGACGGCTGGAGTACGAGCGCCTGAATATCGCAAGCACCGGCGGCGCGCACATCGTGAGCCTGAGCGTGGTGTTCGACTTTTTGTGAGCGGCCGGGGCGCCCGCCGCAAGTCGCTGAGGGCCCTTGAGTTTTCGCCCGAATGGGCCCGGGAACTTCCGTGCCCGGGGCCCGTCTAATTTTTCGAGTGCCAAGGCACTCCCCGCTTCCCTCCCTGAGCGGGTCGACCCGGTTCACATGAGACCTGTGCCGGGTTAGTCTGCCCCGGTGGCCTTAACCGGCCATCGGGGTTTTTTCTTCCAGGGCGGCCGCGAGCGCACGCTGCGCCTCCTCGAGCCCGAGCCTCGAGTGCGCGGAGAACAGCTGCACGGTGCCCCGGTCACCGAGCGCGGCCGCGGCGCGCGTGAGGGTGGCCCGGGACTCGCCGCGGCTCAGCTTGTCTGCTTTCGATAACAGGACATGCACCCGCTGGCGCGGCAGCCGCCAGTCGAGCAGCGCCTCGTCGCCCTCCCCCAGGCCGCGCCGCGCATCGACGATCAGGAACAGCCCCGCGAGGCTCGCCCGAGCGCGCAGCGCCCCGATGAGACGCGGCCACTCGCGCCGCTCGCTCTCCGGCGCGCTCGCATAGCCGTATCCGGGCAGATCGACGATGCGCGCCAGCGGCCCGAGCTCGAAGAAGTTGACGAGGCGCGTGCGCCCGGGGGTCTTGCTGGTGCGCGCGAGCCCCTGGCGGCCGACGATGGCGTTGATGGCGCTCGATTTGCCCGCATTCGAGCGTCCCGCGAACGCCACTTCGGCCCCGCAGTCCGCCGGGAACTGCGCGGGCTGGGCGGCGCTCGTCAGGAATCGGGCGGCAGGAAATCGCGACACGGCCGTAGTGTACAATCTCGCGCTTTCGCATCAGGGGTCGAAAGAGAAAGAGCGAGCCATGGCGAAAAGAGCAACGAGAGTCCTTCGAACGGGTCCGGTCGCGCTGGCCATCGCGGTTGCCGGCTTCCTCCTCTGCCCGACGTCTTCCCGAGCCGCCACGCCCCAGACCGCCGCGGCGCCGCCCGCGGGGAATGCGCCGGCGTCCGCAGCCGCACCCGCACCCGCAGCCGCACCCGCAGCCGCGGCCGCACCCGCGGCGGTCCCCGCGGTCACTCCGGACCCGTATGCCGACGGCTCGGCGCAGGCGGGAGCGGCCAAGGCGCCCGTGTGCTTCGCCTGCCACGGCCCGAACGGCAACAGCCAGAATCCCGCCTTCCCGCGCCTCGCGGGGCAGAACGCGGTCTACATCGCCGAGCAGCTGCATCTGTTCCGCGCCGGGGTGCGCAAGAACCCGGTCATGCAGCCCATGGCCTCGCCGCTCAGCGATCGGGACATCGACAATCTGGCGGTCTATTTCGCCTCGCAGACGCCCACCGGCCTGGAAGCCGATCCCGCCTACTGGAAGGCGGGCAAGGCGGTGTACCTCGACGGCGATGCGAAGCACGGCGTCCCGGCATGCGTCGCCTGCCACGGGCCGCTCGGGCGCGGCAATCCGGCGGCAGGCTATCCGGCACTCGCCGCCCAACAGTCGGTCTACGTGGTATCGCAGCTCCAGGCCTATGCCAACGGCACCCGCTACAGCGGAACGGACCCGGCCACGGCGACTCCGAACAGCGCCATCATGTTCGACGTCGCCAGGCATCTGACGCCCGAGGAGATGCGCGACGTCGCCTCCTACGTGCAGGGACTGAGATGAGGAAACCCACGATGATCCGTACGCTCGCCCTTTCAGCCGCCGCGCTGCTGGCCCTGTGCGCCTGCAGCGGTCATCACCCCCAGGCGTCCGCGCAGTCCGCGGCCCCGGCGGCGGCGCAATCCCCGCCGACCGCCGCGGCCGCCGGCTCGAGCGACAGCGCCGCGAGCGAGGCTTCGCCGCCGGCGGATGCGTCCGGACAGACCCCGGCCAGCGCCCCGGCCGCCGCGGGCGGCAACTCGCCCTCGCTCTCGCAGCTTGCCGCGCTCCCCGCCAACGCGGCGCTGCCCGAGAGCAGCCAGTGGAAGCCGGGAGTCAATTACACCGTCATCTCGCCGGCGCAGCCGACCAGCGCGCCGAACGGCAAGGTGGAGGTGCTCGAAATCATGTGGCTGGGGTGCCCGCACTGCTTCGCGCTCGAGCCCTACATCGATCAGTGGCTGAAGAGCAAGCCCGACTACATCGACTTCGTGCGCGTCCCGGTGATGTGGGATTCGCTGCATCGCGCCCATGCGCGGCTCTTCTACACGCTCGAGGCGCTCGGGCGCCCCGACCTCATCGACAAGGCGTTCGCCTCCATGCACCAGCTCGAGGGGGAGACGCAGAGCGAAGCGGTCCTCTACGCCCCCGGCGACAAGCAGCAGACCTTCAAGCTGCAGCAGGCCTGGGCCGAGCAGCAGGGTGTGAGCGGGGCCGCCTTCAAGCAGGCCTACGACTCCTTCGACGTGGCGACGAAGCTCCAGCACGCGCAGGAGATCACCGACGCGTACGAGGTTCAGGGAGTGCCGTTCATCTCCGTGGCGGGCAAGTACACGACCGACGTCGGCAAGGCGGGCGGGGAGAACAAGCTGATCTCGCTCATCGACTTCCTCGCCGGCTGGGTGCACCAGCAGCAGCAGAAGGAGTCGGCGGGCTGAGCCCGCCGGCGCCAGGGCTTCAGCCGCCTTTGAGCGGCAGGTAGACCGCGAACTCGCTCCCCTTGCCCTCGCCGGGGCTGCTCGCGGTCACCCGTCCGCCGTGCAGCTCGATCAGGCTGCGCACCAGCGAGAGCCCGATCCCGAGCCCGCCCTGGGACTGCGTGGCGGAGCGATCGGCCTGCGCGAACAGGTCGAACACCTTCGGCAGCATCTGCGCGGCGATGCCGATGCCGCTGTCGCGCACGCACACCACGGCCTCGCGTCCCCCGACGCCGCCCTGCGCCGACACCGCGATCCTGATCTGCCCCTCATCGGGGGTGTACTTGACCGCGTTGAGCAGCAGATTGGCGAACACCTGCTCGAGACGCGTGGCATCACCCACCACGGTGAGGGGCTCCGCGGGCATCTCGACCGCGAGGCGGTGACGACGCCCGTCGAGGGCGAGACGCGCGGTGTCGATCGCCCGCTGCAGGGTCGTCTGTAGCGCGATCGGCTCGCGCACGAGCTGCAGCTGTCCGCGACTGATCCTCGCGGTGTCGAGCAGGTCGTCCACCAGGCGCGCGAGCGTCGCGGACTGGCGCTCGATCACCTCCCGCGCGCGCGCCGCGCGCGGGTCGCCCGCCGGGAGCGCCTTCAGGATCTCGACCGAGGTGCGCAGCGGCGCCAGCGGGTTTCGCAGCTCGTGGCCGAGCATGGCCAGGAACTCGGTCTTGTTGCGGTCCGCCGCCGCGAGCTCATCGACGCGCCGCCTGAGCGTCTCCTCGAGGCGCTTGCGCTCGGTGACATCGCGGTTGGTCGCGAGCACGAGCCGTCGCTCGCCCTCGGCGATCACCACCTCGAGGCTCTCGACGGTGATCTCGCGTCCTTCCTTGGTCCGGTGCACGAGCTCGCCCACCCAGCGGCCAGCGCGCGCGAGCGCGCCGTCGAGCTCGGCGCGCGCGGCGGGGCTCTTGCCGAGCAGCTCGAAGGCGAGCCGGCCCACGGCTTCCTCGCGGCTGTAGCCGTAGAGGAGCTCGGCGCCGTGATACCAGTAGACGATGGTGCCGCCCATCTCGCGCACGAACATCGCCTCGTGCGTCTGCTCGAGCAGCTTCGCCTGCCGCTCGAGCACGCCCTGGGACTGCTTCAGCGAATCGATGTCGAACAGCAGGATCACGGCGCCGTCGATGCGGTTGTCGAGCGTGCGGTAGGGACGCACCCGCAGCTGATACCAGCGTCCCGCCTGATCGTGCACCTCGAGATCCCGCGACGCCACCTGATCGATCGCCTCGGCGAGCAGCCGCGGCAGGTCCGGGATGTCGAGGTTCAGCATGATGTCGCCGATCGGCCGGCCGATGTCGGTCGCGATCAGATTGAAGAGCTTCTCCGCCATGGGCGTGAAGCGGCGGATCCGCAAGTCCTGCCAGACCATGACGATCGCCATCTGCAGGCTGCCGAACAGGTTGTTGAGATCGCTGTTGAGGCGATTGAGCTCCTCGTTGATGCTCTGCAGCTCCTCGTTGGCCGCCTCCTGCTGCTCGATGACCGACTGCAGGTAGTCGCGTGTCGCCGCGAGTTCCTGCAACAGCCGGCTGACCTGCCTGCCCTTCTCCTCGAGGTCCCGGCCCATGCCGCCGCCCGCGCGGGCGCC
>JAKAZP010000230.1 GCA_021815905.1 Pseudomonadota bacterium
CGGCGAGACGATGCGCTGAATGGAGGCCATGGGGTGCAGCCCTTCCGCTGTGTAGCGCGAAGTAGCGAACTGCACGGAGTGTGCACTGAATTGACGGATCTGGTAAAGGCCGAGACGCCGATATGGCAACAACTTATTGTTTAAACATGTATTTTTTGTGCCGGCTGAGGGACTTGAACCCCCGACCAACGGTTTACAAAACCGCTGCTCTACCACTGAGCTAAGCCGGCACTGCAGAAAGGGTCCGGCGGACGTTTCCGCGGAAACGCGATTGTACCGGGCCGAGGCGGCGGGCGAGCGAGCAGGGGGCGAGGCCGGCCCCCCTCGGCAGGTGGGGTAAGCCACGCGGTCTAAGGAACTGAACGGCTCGGCGGCGCCGTAGAGGTTCCCGCGGCAGCGCCGGCCGGTGGTCCCGACTGGCCCGTTGGCCCGGGCACAGGCCCCGGCGCCGACACCGATGAGGAGGGCGCCGACGCGGGCGCCGTGATTCCCGCGCCCGCGGGCCCGGGCCCGACCGAAGCCGGAACCGGACAGGCCGCCACGGAAATCTGGGCGTCGCCGGTGAGCGTGCCCAGTCCCTCGAGCGGTACGGCCGTCGCGCCGCCGGTCACCACGAGATCGAGCCAGTAGACCGTGCCTGGAAGATCGCGGGTCGTGACCTTGGGCGCGAAACCCATGGCCCGCAGCGCGCCCGCGCGCAGCTCGGCCCGCGCCCGGTCGCTGAAGAGACCGAGCGACACGCGGCGCACGCCCTGCTCCACCGGCATGGCCTCGGCGTTGTCGATTCCCTTGCGCTCGAGGCTCTTCAGGATTCGGGTCACGTGCCCGGGCCGCTTGAACCCCCCGAGATACACCCAGTAGCGCCGCACGGCGGCCGACTGTGCCGCGCGCTGCCGCGGCGCGAAGCGCTTCGCGCGCAGGATGTCCGCCGCCTTCTCCGCGCTCGCCGGGTCGTCGAACGGACCCACCGAGACGCACTGCGGAGCCGGAGCCACGGCCGCGTCGGCGGACGCGCCGGGTGCGGCGGCGGCCGACCGGGGGTTCGGCCGCTCGCTCGCGAGCGTGAGGCGCGGAAGATTCGCAATCGGATTCGGCTCGGGAGCGGGCACGTCGATCCACTCCGCCCACCCGAGGAACAGCAGGTTCGCGAGCAACAGAGCGAGGACGGCGAGGCGCACGGCCGGGAGTCTAGCTCAACGGGTTGGTTTGGCGGTTCCCTGGGTGTAGGCCGCAAGCCCCTGCAGCACCAGATCCGGGAAGAAGACCCAGGCGCTGCGGATCAGCGGCTCGACGGTCTCGGCGCCACCGCCCGTGAGGACCGCGAGCGGGGGCCGCCCGATGAGGCTTTGCGCCTCGCTCACCGCCCGATCGACGGCGGCCGCCGCCGTGAATCGTGTGCCCTGCTCCACCGCCGCGCGGGTCGAGCGCCCGAAGAGCGCGTGCTCCCCCGCCCGGGCGCCGCCCTGGGCCCTGCGCCGAATGCCGCTCGTCCCGTCGAGCAGGCTCGCCGTCATCAGCGCCGGGGCCGGGATGATCGCGCCTCCGAAGTGCCGTCCGTCCGCGCCCACGAGATCGACGGTCATCGCGGTCCCCACCGCGACCACGCACACCGCCCGGCGGGGGAAGCGACGGTGCGCCCCGATGATCGCCATGAAGCGGTCCACGCCGAGTCGCCAGGGATCGACGTAGCCGACGGTCACTCCGCACGCGCGGCGCCGGGTGGCGATGAACTCCGGCGGCGGAGCGCCGGCGCGCCGCGCGGCGGCCGAGAGCCTGCGGTTGACGGCGTCCGGGGCGACGCTCGAGACCACGATCCGCTCGAGCCGGGCGCGTCGCGAGATGACACGGCGCGCGAAGTCCTCCGCAGTCCACGAGTCGTATTCCGCGGCGCGTGCACGGCCGAGGCGTCCGCTCTCGAGGCGGGCCCATTTGACCCGCGTGTTGCCGATGTCGATGAGCAGGACTCTCACTGCACGGGCCTCACGGTGACGTCACCGGAAACGAAGCGCCTGACGCCCTGCGGGGTCTCGAGGAGCAGCGCGCCATGAAGATCGATGCCGCGGGCGAGCCCGCGGGCGATGCTCCCGATCGCGCGCACCTCGATCGGCCGGGCGCGCAGGGCGTCGGCCGCGCGCCACTCCTCGACGAAGGGGCGCAGCGCCTCGGCCTCGAAGACCGGGAGCGCGCGCAGCACTTCGGCGATGAGCGCCGCGGCGAGCGCGTTGCGCGAGGGATGGGTGAGCCCCGCGCCGACGAGATCGGTCGCGAGCACGCCCGTCCTGCCGATCGCCTCGAGAAGCGGCGCGCCGAGCGCAACGTTGAGGCCCATGCCGATGACGACACAGGCGTTCCCGGCCCCCTCGGCGCGCAGCTCGATCAGCACGCCACCCAGCTTGCGTCCCTCGAACAGCACGTCGTTCGGCCACTTGAGATTCAAGTCCGTGAGACCGGCCGCGCGCAGCGCCCGCAGGATACAGACGCCCACCACGAGTCCCAGGGCCCCGAGATCCCGCGGCACCTCGCGAAACGTCCAGCTGAGCGACAGGCAGATGGCCCCGCCGGGCGGGGCGAGCCAGGCGCGGCCGCGCCGGCCGCGCCCCGCGGTCTGGTATTCCGCGAGCAGGATCTCGCTTTTCCCGCACGGAGGATTCGGCCGCGCGAGCAGCGCGCTGTTGGTGGAGTCGACGGTCCACACCGCCTGAATGTCGCGAACGTGCTCACGAGCCTCAGGCGGCAGCTGACTGCGAATCCGCCCCGCATCGAGCGCGTCGCGCCCCGAGGGCAGCCGATAGCCGCGATTGCGCACCGCGTGCAGCGTGGCACCGAGCTCGCGCAGCGCGCCCGCGGCTTTCCACACCGCGCTGCGGCTGACCCCGAGGTCCCGCGCGAGCTCCTGCCCGGAATGAAACCGTCCGTCGGCGAGCGCGGCGAACACCCGCGCCGCGAGCGGCGGCGCCGCGGCTCGCGGGGTCATGTTCGCCGGCTCCGCGCGCCGCGCAAGAGCCACAGGCGTCGCACGCGCGGCTCGGTTCCCCCGAGCATGCGCGCGATGTTGGATCGGTGAGTGAAGGCGATGAGCGCCAAGCTCAGGAGGCCGAATGCCAGCATCGGCGCTCGATGGGGCGCCGGACCGGCGGCCGCGGCGGCGGCGAGCGAGGCGGCACCGAGGATGGAGGCGAGCCCGACGAATCCGAACAGCATGACGGCGAGCAGCCACACGATCACCATCGGCACGAGCAGCACGGGCGAGGCTCCGAGCACGGCCCCGAGCAGCGTCGCGACCCCCTTGCCGCCGCGAAAGCCGTGCCAGAGCGGATAGATGTGACCGAGCATCACCGCGAGGCCGCAGACCGCCACCGTCCACGCCGCAAGCCGCGGATTCCCGGCCGCGAGACCCGGGAGCCGGGCGCCGGCGATGGGCGCCGTCGCGACCCAGCCCTTGCCGATGTCGATCAGCAGCACCCAGAAGGCGAACAGCCGCCCCTGGGTGCGCAGCGCGTTGGTCCCGCCCGCGTTGCCGCTGCCGAGCCGGCGGATGTCGATGCCGCCGCGCAGGCGGCCGACGACCAGGCTCCCCACGATCGAGCCGACGAGATAGGCCAGCACCGCCTTGACGAGAAGTGCGATCACGCGGGCAGGAACACCTCGGCGAGCATGCAGCGCACGCCGCCGCCTCCGAGCCGCTCGATCGTGTCGACGGGAACGATCACCATCTCATCGGTGCACGCGCCGAGCCGACCGAGCGACTCCGCACCGAGCGCATGCCTCGCGGTCTCGGACATGACGAGCAGCCGGTAGTCCCCGAGCGCCTCGTCCCAGGTGGCGAGCTCGAGCATGTTGCCGGCGAAGCGCTCGATCTCATCGTGTCCGATCTCGATCACTTCGCGGCCGCTCGAGCGCAGCCGCTCGAGCACACGCCCCCGGTCGGCGCCCACGATCGCCTCCGATCCCACCACCGCGAGCTTCTCGCCGAGGCACATCATGACGTTGGTGTGGTAGAGCGGCGTGCCGGCCCGATCGAGCGCCCGGAAGACGATCGGCTCGTATCCGAGCTCCCGCGACCACGCCTCGACCAGTGCGCGATCGGTCCGCGGCGAGAGGCAGGCGTAGGCCAGGCGCTCGATGTGATCCAGGACGAGACTTCCCGTGCCCTCGAGACAGCGGTCCTCGCTCTCGTGCGCGGTGAGGTCGAGCACGCGCGCCACCTTGAATCCGAGCCGCTCGACCACGGCGTCGATCGCCTCCTGACGCCGCTCGGCGCGACGGCTCGGGGCGTGCATCGGATAGAGCACGACCGTGCCGTCCTCGTGAAAGCTCACCCAGTTGTTCGGAAACACGGCATCGGGTTTCGGGGGCTCCGGGGTGTCCTCGAGCCGGCAGACGCTCACGCCCTCGCCCGTGAGCGCGGCGACGAGACCGTCGAGCTCCGCCCGGGCGCGCGCGCTCGCCGAAGCGACGGCCGTCGAAGACGCCCGCTGCAGCGTGTTGGTGGCGGCGGTCTGCGGGTTGTAGCCGAAGGCGGCCGGGCGCACCACCAGCACCGCCTCGGCGCATTGCCGGCGGGAGCCGCCGCGCTCGGCGGCGAGCGCTTCGCTCGCAGTCTCACTGCCCATGGCGCATTCTCGCACGAGCTGGCACCGGCGGGAGCGCGGGCGTATCCTTCGCCCAACGCGCCACGGTGAGCAACAGCGAAGGGTACGATGGAGGAGGCCACCGGAACGCTTCCCATTGCGGACCGCCCCGCGGGCGGCACGCTCCTCATCCGGCGGCACAGTCTCGCCGTCCGCGTGCTGCACTGGGTGAACTTCCTCACCCTCGCCGTCATGCTGATGAGCGGCCTGCAGATCTTCAACGCCCACCCGGCGCTTTACTGGGGCGCGACCTCGCACTTCTCCCGTCCCCTTCTCAGCATGTATGCCATGGAGGACAACCACGGACAGATCGGA
>JAKAZP010000231.1 GCA_021815905.1 Pseudomonadota bacterium
GGAAACCCGCCGCATGGCGAGCCTGCTGCACAGCGCCGTCATCCTGGTCGCGGAGCTGCGCGGCAATCTGGACATGGAGCGCGGCGGGGAGCTGGCCGCCAACCTGAGCGAGCTCTACGGCTACATGACGCGCCGGCTGATCCACGCGAATCTCAACACAGACGCCTCGGCGCTCGCCGAGGTGGCGGGACTGCTCGGGGAGCTGCGCGGCGCGTGGGCCGCCATCGGACCGCAGGTGGGATCTCAGATCCCGCCCCGTGCGGCATCGGCCGCCTGAGCGACACCGCGCCGGACCGGACGGCCGATCGGCGGCCGCTCGGCGGCTCAAGACGCTGCCGGTCTCAGATCCCCGCCTTGCCGAGCACGTCCACCACGTCGCGCACGACTTCGGCGAGAGCCGGGTGATCGGCCTCGAACCGCACGGCGAGCGATTCCAGGCGCGGCGCGTGACTGCGCGCGGAGCCGGCGGCACCGCGCGGGCCCTCATGGCGCAGAGCGTGCTCGATGTCGCGCATCACCGTCGCGAGCAGCTTCCTCGAATCCTCATCCGTCGAGCGGGACTCGGCGAGCCGCGCATGCACGCGGGCCAGCAGCTCCCGCAGGCTCTCCTCGCTCGTTGGCTGTTCACTCATCGGGAATCACCGCTCTTCATCCGGCGGTCATTCTAATCGAGATGCGGGCCGGTCGACGGACCGGCGCTCGAGCCCCGTGGTGACAGCGCGCGCCGGCCGCCTTCCCGGCGGCTACTCCCCGGAAGCCCGCTCCGACTCCCCGCCGGCGCTCGCCGTCGGCTGCGCGGCCTGGCCATTCAGCAAGCCCTTCCAGCTGAGCTCCTGTCCCTTGCGCTTGCCCTTTTCCGTGAGCTTCAGACCGTCGGGAGAGATGGCCAGCATGTAGGGCTTGCCGTCCACATCGATCTCGCGCTTCAGGAGCTTCTCGAGCTTGGTAGCCATGTCGTTCCTCGTTGAATTTCTGCTTGGTATTGCAAGCGGCGGGCCCGTCCCGACACCTCTACCCCGGGGACGGCCATGCGGCGGCCGCGCCATCGGCCGAGGCCGCACGGGCGAATTGTGCGCCTCGGGCGCGCCCCGAAGCCAGCGCCGCCGCCAAGCTGCCGCTCAGCCGGGCGCGGGAGCCTCGTCGGACCCGGCCGCGCCCTGCAGCAGCGCCTCCAGAGCGCTCGGATCGATCGGCTTGGTGAGGTGGTGGTCGAAGCCCGCGGCGAGGGCCCGTCGCTTGTCTTCCTTCTGTCCCCACCCGGTGATGGCGATGAGCTTCGCCCGAGCGCCGAAGGCGGTGCGGCGGATCCGTTGCGCGACCTCGTAGCCGTTGAGCTCCGGCATGCCGATGTCGAGGAGGAGCACATCGGGCTCCAGACGCCTCGCGAGCTCGAGCGCCTCGCGGCCGGTGTGGGCGGTGCTCACCGCGTGGCCGTTGAGCTCGAGGAGCGCCGCGCAGCTCTCGGCGCTGTCGCGGTTGTCGTCCGCCACCAGCACGCGAAGCCGGGCGGACGCGCGGCGCTCGCGCGGCGGGGAGGCGGCCTCCGGCTCGGCCGAGACCGCCCCGAGCGGCAGGCGCACGGTGAACTCACTGCCCTTGCCCGGCCCATCGCTGCGAACCCCGACCGTGCCGCCATGCAGCTCCACGAGGCCGCGCACCAGGGCGAGCCCGATCCCGAGTCCGCCGTCGCAGCCCTCGAGCGCCGGATGCGCCTGGGCAAACAGGGTGAAGAGCCGAGGCATCATCTCCCGGGAGATGCCGGTGCCGTTATCCCGCACCACGACCGTGAGTGCCTCGCCGTCCCGAGCGGCCACGAGCTCGATGCGGCCGCCGGCGTCGGTGTACTTGGCCGCGTTGATGAGGAGGTTGGCGAGCACCTGCGCGAGACGCACCGCGTCCCCCCGCAGCCGCAGCGGCTGCGCCGGGAGACGCACGGTGAGAGTGTGGCGCCTCGACTCGATCAAAGGCCGCGCGGCTTCCTGGGCGGCCGAGACGACGGCGGCGAGCTCGACGGCCGAGGTGCGCAGCGTCAGCGTCCCGCGGGTGATGCGGGACACGTCGAGCAGATCGTCGAGCAGGCGCCCCATGTGCTCGACCTGGCGCTCGATGATGCTCTGCGCCTGCGCGCGCTGCTCCGCAGTGACGCCGCTTGGCCTGCGTCCCATGGCCACGGCATACCGGATCGGCGCGAGCGGATTGCGCAGCTCGTGGGCGAGCACCGCGAGGAACTCGTCTTTGCGCCGGTCCGCCTCGCGCAGCGCCTCCTCCACCCGCCTCAGCTCGCCGATGCTCGCAAGCTGCGCCTGCTCGACTCGCTTGTGCTCGGTGATGTCGCGCGCGATCTTGGAGGCGCCGACGATCGCGCCGCTCGAATCGAGCACGGGAGAGATGGTGAGCGACACCGGGATCGCCCGTCCGTCCTTCCTGACGCGCACGGTCTCGAAGTGGTCGATGCGCTCCCCGCGGCGCAGCCGAGCGAGGATCTCCTCCTCCTCGTGCGCCCGCTCGGGCGGAATGACCAGGGTGATGTGCCGCCCGACCGCCTCGTCGGCGCGGTAACCGAACAGCCGCTCGGCCGCTCCGTTCCAGGTGCGGATGACGCCCTGCAGGCTCTTGCTGACGATCGCATCGTCGGAGGATTCGACGATGGCGGCGAGGTGCGCGCGCGCCTCCTCGCCGAGCCGCTCCGGTGTGACATCGCGGATGAACCAGCGGCTGTGAGTCATGCGTCCCGCATCCCACAGCGCATTGGCCGAGATGCGCACGTGGCGCCGCGTGCCGTCGCGCCGGCGGAGCGTGGCCGCGTGATTCCGCAGAGTCTCTCCGCCGGTCAGCCGGCGCAGCAACTCGGCGGCTTCGGCCGGCCTCTCGAGGAAATCGGACACCCTGCGGCCGATGCATTCCCCGGCGCCACAGTCCAACAGCTCGAGTCCGGCCCGGTTGATCGAGAACACCATGCCGTCGGCACCGACCTTCAGCAACCCCTCCGTGGCGTTCTCGAGAAACTCCGACAGCTCGCGCTCGCGCTGAGCCAGCGAGCGCTCCACCATGATCCGCCGCTGAACCTCCCACTCGAGCGCGCGAGCCTTCTGCTCGAGCGTCGTGATCACGCCCGGCGGCGACCCGGGCGCCGGAGCGATCGTGCGCGCGGCGGCTATCACCCGGGTGTGCTGGGCGCAGATGCGCTCGAGCGCGAGCGCCTCGGCCGCCGTCGCCCCGCGAGGCCGCGGGTAGGCGCAAAAGAGCGAGAACGGCTCGTGAGCGGCGAGCGCGTTCCAGTGCTCCTCGAGCTTGAGCGCCGCCTCGTGCAGGCCCTCGCCGTAAAGGAGCGACACCGTCTCACCGAACGCGACGACCCGCCCGTGGCGCGCGCGCGCCTGCGCGAGCGGCGCGCCCACGATCTCCATGAAGCGGCTCCACTGTGGCGCATCACCCTGCATGATCTTCGCAAGCGTGCCGGCGGCATCGAGCAGCACCAGCCGCCCGGAATCCCGAGCCGCCGGGAAATCCACTCCCTGGAGGCGCAACTCGTGCTCGAGCGGCTCGAGGTGAGACAGGGTGGCGATCACGATGGCCGCGGCGCCGCTCTCGAGCCCCTGGCGCACGTACCCGCAGAGCGACTCCAGCAGCGCCGACTCCTGCTCGTAGAGCTGCACGAAATGCTCGCGCTCCCCGGCGTCCCGCCAGCCTGGCGCGGCCCCCGCCGTGAAGCTCGCGGCGCTCATCGCGGCGCTCTCGAGCGCGACCGCGCGCCGCGGGGCGCCCCCGGGCGTCCCTTGCCCACGAGGCGCTCGATCGCGCTCGCGAGCGGCCGGGCCGCGCGCGAGTACCCGTCCCACGCATCGCCGCGGGCAATCAGGGCGGGCACGGTTCGGACGGTGAACCGTGTTGGATCGAGTCCGCTGCGCAATTGGGACCACGCGAGAGGCGTCGAGACCGGTGCGCCGGGCCGGGCGCGAGGCGAGAGCGGAGCCACGGCCGTCGCCGTACGATCGTTGCGCAGATAATCGAGAAAGATGCGCCCGGTGCGCGCTCGCTTGGCCATGTTGATGAGGTAGCGCTTCGGGCTGTCGCTCGCCATGCGGGCGCACAGCTCGCGCGCGAATGCCTTGACGAGCGGCCACTCGAGCGTGCCGGTGCGCGGCTGAGTGAAGGGCACGACGACGTGCAGGCCCTTGCCGCCCGTGGTCTTGGCGAAGCTCTCGAGCCCGAGCGCCTCGAGCCGCTCGCGCATCTCGCGCGCGGCCTGGACGACCTGCCCGAAGTCGACATCGAGGGCGGGATCGAGATCGAGCACCAGACGGCCCGGCACCTCCGGCTGGTGCGGACGGCAGTTCCACGGATGAAACTCGAGAGTCGCGATCTGTGCCGCCGCCGCCAGCCCCTGCACGCGATCGATCTCGAGGTACGGCTTGCTCTCGCCCGGCACCTTCACCCGATCGATGAGATGCGACATCCCCGCCATGGCGTGTCGCTGGAAGAAATGTTGTCCGGCGATCCCATCGGGTGCGCGGATGATCGAGCACGGGCGTCCCTCGAGGTGCGGCAGCAGCCGCTCGCCGATCGCGACGAGATATTCCGCGAGCTCACCCTTGGTGACCGGCCGGCCGTCGCCCGCATCCGGCCACATCACCTTGTCGGCGTGGGTGAGCGTGACGCCGGGAAGGGATCGGCCCCGGTCCGGACCCGAAGCGCTGCGCCCCGACGATTTGCGCGCTCGGGCGTGCCCCCGCGCCGCTTTGCGCCCGGCGGAGCGACTCGCGGGCGGCGCCGCCTTGGCCTCCGAGGCCGCGCGTCCGCCGCGCGGCACCGACGCGGGCGGCGCCGCCGACTCGAGCCGCACCTCCCGCGCGGACTTGTCCTCGCGCAATACCTTGAACGCGGCCTGAGGCACGTTGCCACCCTCCGTCCAACC
>JAKAZP010000232.1 GCA_021815905.1 Pseudomonadota bacterium
TGATGCCCAGCGGCGCAGCGAGTACGCGCGCTTCGTCAAGGAGCTCAGGGATGCGATGCAGTGGATCGCCGCTCACTGAGGCTCGGCAGCGCCTCCGAAGGAGAGCAACGAGCCGTACAGGTCGGGACGGCGATCGCGGAATACGAACCAGTTGTCGCGGAGCCGGGCGGCTTCCTCCAGATCGATCGTGGCCGTGAGCACGGCCTCGCCCTCCTGCGCCGCCTCGGCGAGCTTCTCACCCATGGCGTCGGTGATGAAGGACGAGCCGTAGAAGCGGATGTACAGCCCCTCGGGGTCCTGCAGCGAGCGCTCCAGACCGAAGCGGTTCGAGGCGATGAGGGGCGTGAGGTTGGCCGCCGCATGGCCCTGCTGCGTGCGCTGCCAGTGAGCGCGGGAGTTGACCGGCAGCGCCGGCGGCGGCTCGGTCCCGATCGCCGTCGGATACAGCAGCAGCTCGGCCCCCGCCAACGCCATCGCGCGCGCGGCCTCCGGGAACCACTGGTCCCAACAGATGCCGACACCGATGCGCCCGTGGCGGGTGCTCCAGGTCCTGAAGCCCGTGTCGCCCGGGCTGAAGTAGCTCTTCTCCTGGTATCCCGGTCCGTTCGGAATGTGCGACTTGCGATAGACGCCGAGGATCGCGCCATCCGCGTCGATCACGGCGACGGAGTTGAAGTAGGCCGGCCCGGCGCGCTCGAAGAAGCTGATCGGCAGCACCACCCCGAGCTCGCGCGCGATGGAGCTGAAGTGACGGACGGCGCGATTCTCGGCGACCGTGCGCGCAAGCTTCAGGTGACGCACATCCTGCTCGATGCAGAAGTAGGGAGTCTCGAACAGCTCGGGCGGCAGGATGATCTGCGCGCCGCGGCGGGCCGCCTCCCGCACCAGGCGCTCCGCGGTCGCAATGTTGGCCGCGATGTCCCAACCGCACGCCATCTGGAGCGCGGCGACGGTCACGGGACGGGGAGATCGATGGAAATGTTCCGGCTGCGAGCTCATTCAGCGTTCTCCGTGGCTCGTGCGCCGCTCCGCCAGCGAGCGGTGCACCTGCTCGGTGATGCGCGTCGCGGTCTCGAGCGCCATCAGGCCCGCCTCACCGGGAACGACCGGCGGGCGGCGGCGACGGATGCAATCGAGGAAGGAATCGATCTCCGCCTTGAGGGCGTCTCCCTGATCGAGGCTCTGCTCCTCGATGGTGACGGGCAACGGCCCGGGCGGCTCCGCCGCGGAGCGCTTGCGGATCAGCGTCAGAATCTTCTGGTGCAGGTCGAGCGAAAGATACGCGTCATCCTCGAAGATGCGCATCTTGCGCTCGGTTTTCAAGCTCACGCGGCTCGCCGTCGCATTGACCACGCAACCGGTGGTGAAGCGGATGCGTGCGTTCGCGATGTCGATCTCCTCGGAAAATACCGGAGTGCCGACCGCATCGATGCTCTGCACCGCCGCACCCACGATGGTCTGCACGATGTCGATGTCGTGGATCATGAGGTCGAGCACCACGTTCACGTCGGTGCCCCGCTCGCGGTAGGGGGCGAGGCGGTGGCACTCGATGAAGCGCGGGGCGCGCAGATGCGGCTCGGCGGCGAGAATCGCGGAATTGAACCGCTCGAGATGCCCGACCTGCAGGATCCGGTCGCGGCGGGCGGCGAGCGCGATGAGCTCTCGAGCCTCGGCGGCCGTCTCGGTGATCGGCTTCTCGAGCAGCACGTGCGCGCCGGAGTCGAGAAACGCGCCGGCGATCTCGAAATGCGCCGGGGTCGGGGTGACGATGCTCACCGCCTCGACCGCGCCGAGCAGATCCCGGTACTCGGCGAGGGCTCGAGTGCCGACTTCGGCGGCGACCGCCTCGCGCGCCTCCGCTCTGGAGTCGACCACCGCGACGAGCTCGCACGAGGGCGCCTGGGCGTACTTCTGCGCATGGAAGCGGCCGAGATATCCGACGCCGATGACGGCTGCTTTGATCGTGCTCATGGCCCGCCATTATGGCCTGGCCTCGGCCGGGATCGGCTAAACTCGCGCTCATGAGCGAGTCCTCCGCCGACCAGAAGCTCCTCGAGCGCGCCCGGGTAGTCACGGGACGGCTCAATGCGCGCCGTGAGGGGCTGATCTTCGGCGGGGCGCTCGCATTCGGCCTGCTCGTGCTTCCCCTCCTGATCTGGCTCGCGGGCAGCCGGACGCTCGGGCCGTATACCCATGGGGACGATCCGCGCCGGCTGGGGCCGCTCGCGCTCTACTCCGATTACCTCTCGGGCCTCGGGCATGGATGGGTCGGCTACTGGGTGGTGGCGCTCGGACCGGCGCTATTGCTGATCGCCATGCGGCTCTGGCTCGCGCTGGTACGGCATCAACCGCGCGACTGAGACTGGAAGCCATTAGAATCAGCAGCTTAGATCGCGCCCGTCCCGGCCGGCGAGGCGGCCCGCAGCCGCTTTGGAGAATCGCAGCCCTCCGCCTGGCGGGCGAACGCGGGCGCTTTCCCGCTGTCCGAGGGCTACTATTGGCAGGATTTCGGTCGGGCGCACTTGCTGGCGCGCGGGGAGGGCTTTAGCCTACTTCCGGCCCCCCATTTCCATCCGTCTCTCAAGGATTCGCGAGCGTTTCCACGATGTCCACACCCATTCGCCGTCCGCTCGGATGGCTCGTCCTCGCCGTTCTCGCGGTCGCCATCCTGGCCGTGGGCAGCACGCTTCTTCGAGTGCCGGCCAGCGCCTCCATTCTGCCCCCCGGAGCGCTGGCCCCGACCGACAGTCAGCGAGCCATCGCGCCCAAGATCGCGCACATCCTGGACACGACGCACTACACCGGCGAGGTGATCGACACGAAATTCGGGCGCCGGGTCTACCGGCGCTACCTGCATTTCCTCGATCCCGAACACTGCTATTTCCTGGCGAGCGACGTGCAGGGGTTCTCGCCCTACGAGAACCAGTTCGGGGACATGATCCACACCGGCAAGATCGACCCCGGCTTCCTCATCTTCGATCGCTTCAAGCAGCGCAACCGTGAGCGCATGCTGTACGCGATCTCGGTACTCAAGACCGAGCCCGACTGGAATACGAACGCCACGTACGACTTCGACCGCAAGCACGCCCCGTGGCCGGCGGACGAGGCGCAGATGGATGCGATCTGGAAGAAGCGCGTGATGAACGACGCCTTGTCGCTCATGCTCGCGGGCAAGACCTGGCCCCAGGCGGCGGCGCTTCTGCGCAAGCGTTACAGGACCGTGATCGAGCGGGTCGATCAGATCACCTCCGAGGACGTGTTCGAGGATCTGATGAACGCCTACGCGCGCACCTACGATCCGCACACCAACTATTTCTCGCCGCGCAACTCGGAAGAGTATCGCATCGAGATGAGCCTCAACTATCAGGGCATCGGCGCCTCGCTGCAGCTCATCGACAACTACGTGACGGTGATGAACGTCATCCCGGGCGGCCCGGCCGCGCTCGCCGGCACGCTCAAACCGAACGACCGCATCACGGGAGTCGGCCAGGGGCCCAGCGGTCCCATGACCGACGTCGTCGGCTGGCGGCTCGACGACGTGGTGCAGCTCATCCGCGGCAAGTCGGGCACCGCGGTGCGGCTGCAGGTGCTGCCCGCGGGATCACCGCCGGGCTCGAAGGAGAAGGTGCTCAAGTTCGTCCGTAACAAGGTGACGCTGAAGGCGCAGGAGGCCCAGAGCAAGCTCAAGACCGTGACCGATCACGGACGCATCTACCGGATCGGAATCATCACGGTGCCGAGCTTCTACGAGGACGTCGCGGCCGAGAATGCCGGCGACCCGAACTACCGCAGCACCACGCGCGACGTGCTGCGGCTGCTGCGCAAGCTCGAGGCGCAGCACATCGACGGCCTGCTGCTCGATCTGCGCGACAACGGCGGAGGCTATCTGCCGGAGGCGACGGCGCTCACGGGACTGTTCATCAAGCACGGACCGGTGGTGCAGCTGCGCGATCGCGGCGGTCGGATCGAGGTGCTGGACGATCCGGAGCAGGAGCCGGCCTATACCGGCCCGCTCGCGGTGCTCGTCAACCGCTACAGCGCCTCGGCCTCGGAGATCTTCGCGGGCGCGATTCAGGATTACCACCGCGGACTGATCATCGGCCAGAACACCTTCGGCAAGGGCACCGTGCAGAACCTGGTGCCGCTCGACCGCTGGAGCGAGAAGCCGGTCGACGGGCAGCTCACGGTGACCATCGGCAAGTTCTATCGCATCACCGGCCAGAGCACGCAGCACCGCGGCGTGATCCCGAACGTGATGCTGGCCTCGCCCATCAACCCGAAGGATGTCGGCGAGGAGACGCTGCCGGATTCGCTGCCCTACGACACCATCTCGGGCGTGCCCTTCAAGACCGCGGTGGGGTACTCGATGGTGCCGTCGGTCGCCAGACTCGACACCGAAGAGGCGGCGCGCGCGAGCCGCGATCCGAACTATCAGTGGCTGGTCGCCGACATCGCCGCCGTCAATCGCATGAGAGACGAGCACACCGTTTCGCTCAACCTCGCGGACCGGCGTGCGCAGCGCACGCGCCACGACAGGGAGCTGCTCGCGATCGACAACCAGCGGCGCGAAGCGCTCGGGCTCAAGCCGCTCGCCAAGTCCGATCAGATCGCCAAGGGCGCCGACAAGATTCCCGACGTCGTGCTCGATCAGGCCGCGGACGTGCTCTCCGACATGATCCGGCTCGACCACTCGCAGGTGCCGATCGAGAAGACCGCGAGCCGCGGCTAGCGCGATGCCCGGCCGGGCAGGATGCCCGGATCCAGCGATTTATCAGGCACAGGGATGTGCCCCGCCGCCGCAGGTGGCGGAGCCTCGGGCAAAAACCGCGCTTTTTGCCCGAGGCGCGCTGGGCCGGGCAGGAT